>NZ_JARAMO010000268.1:0-3546 GCF_028807275.1 Mameliella sp. AT18 | reverse complement strand
TTGGTGTCGACGGGGAATGCGCCCATCATCTCTTTCATCATCGCGGTGATGTCCTGGGTCTGTGCCATCTCAGTCAATCCTTGTGTCTTGCTGCCCCGGGCCCGCCCCGTCGTTCAGCAACTGACTAGAATATGCATGCTGCGACGCGGCATTTCAAGAAAAATTTCTGCGCCGCAGCATGTGGCTGACAAGTCACTGGTTTTGCTGGGCCGCTTTCAGCTTAACGTAGGTGCCGGGGGCGGGCGCAAGCGGCGCATAAGCCGAATCGCCCGGTTCACGCGCGGGGACCTTCTTGCCCGAGCGTTTGCGCAGCCAGCCTTCCCAGTGCGGCCACCAAGAGCCTTCCTGGAACTCGGCGGTCTCTTTCCAGGCATCGAAGTCACCGGACAGGTCGTCGTTGACGAAATGGCCGTACTTGCCCTTGGAGGGCGGATTGACGATCCCCGCGATATGGCCGGACTGGCCCATCACGAAATGCTTGGACCGCGATCCCATCATCTGCACGCCACGATAGACGTCACGCGCCGCGGCAATGTGATCTGTCTCTGCCGCGATGGACATCAGCGGCACATCCACGTCCTTGACGCTGAGCTTTTCCCCGAAAAGCTCGAACGTGCCTTCGGCAAATTCATTGCGCTGGCAAAGCCCGCGCAGGTACTGGCTGAACATCCGCCCCGGCAGGTTCGCCCCGTCGCCGTTCCAGTACAGCAGGTCGAAAGCGGGCGGGGTTTCCCCCATCATGTAAGAGCGGATCGCGGGACCGTAGATCAGGTCGTTCGACCGCAAAAAGGAAAAGGTGCGCGCCATGATGAAGGAGGGCAGGATGCCTTCCTGGTCGATCTCCTGTTCGATCCCGTCCGCGAAATCGTCCTGCAGGAAGGGCGTGAATTCTCCCTGGTCGCTGAAATCGGTCAGCGCGGTAAAGAAAGTGGCCGATTTCACCGACTTGTCGCCACGCTTTTTCATCAGCGACAGGGTCAGGCTGAGCGTCGTGCCGGCGATGCAATAGCCGACCGCGTTGATCTTGTCGGTCCCGCAGATGTCCTTGGCGACCTCGATCGCCTTGAGGAAACCCTCGTCGACATATTCCTCGAGGCCGACGTCGCGGTACTTGCCGTCCGGGTTGATCCAGCTGACCACGAACAGGGTATAGCCCTGGTCCACGACCCAGCGGATCAGGCTGTTCTGCGGTTTCAGGTCGAGGATGTAGAACTTGTTGATCCAGGGCGGGAACAGCACGATGGGGGTCTCGTAGACCTGTTCGGTTGTCGGGCTGTACTGGATGATCTCCATCATGCGGTTGCGATAGATCACCTCGCCCTGGGCGGTGGCGATGTTCTCGCCGATCTCGAAGGCGCTGTCATCGGCCAGCCGCACAACAAGCTCGCCGTTGTTCGCTTCAAGGTCGCCGACAAGGTTTTCCAGCCCGCGCACCAGGCTTTCGCCCTCGGTCTCGACCGCCTTCATCAGCGCGTCGGGATTCGTGGCCAGGAAGTTGGTCGGCGCGAACATGTCGACGATCTGCTGGCTGAAATAGCGCAGACGCCGCTTTTCCTTCTCGTCCATGTCCTCGATCGCGTCGATCGCATCGCGGATGGCGTTGGCGTTGATGAGATACTGTTGCTTGACGTAGTTGAAATAGGGATGACTGTCCCAGAGCGGGTTCTTGAAGCGCTTGTCGCTGGGGCCCGGGTTCTCCGGCGCGGTCAGCTTGCCGCGCGCCAGTTGTTGCTGCGCCTCGACAAAGGTGGTGACGGTCTTGCCCCAGAAACTGACCTGCTGCTCGATCAGCTTGGCCGGGTTGGTCATCCATTCCTGCATGTAGGCCTGTGCGGCCTTGGTATACAGCGCGTGGTCGGGGCCGTTCAGCGCCTGCGGCGTCGGATGGCGTCGGGTCAGGGCCGAAACGAGCCGCTTGCTCAGTTCCTCGACCCGCTCAAGGTTCTCCTCCAGCCGCGCCCGGCTTTCGCCTGCGGCAACCTCGTTTGTTGTCATTGGAAACAAATCCCCCTATCCTTCGCAAGTGCAGAAATACCGTCGTGGGTTTCGGGGGGCAAAGCGACGAATTGGCTCGGGCCTGGGTGCGCGGCAAGCCGCTGACCCCGCGAAACAAAAGGAGTGCTGTCGTGCGCTACATGGCGACCTATGATCTGATGGAGAGCATCCGCAACACCAACGCCTGGATGGGCGCGACGGCGCGGACGATGGCCTCTTACCCGGTGTTCTCGGCCTTTCCCAACCCCGGGCTGGAGTGGATGGCAGCATGGGGTGCCGTCACGGAACGCACCTTCGAGCGCATGGTGGTCAAGCCCGACTGGGGGATCCGCACGTTCACCTGCGAGGACGGCAAGGATCACCTCGTCGACGTCGCCACCGTGGTGGAAAAACCCTTTGGCAACCTGATCCATTTCAACGTCTCCGGGCGCGAGGAACAGCCACGGAAGATCCTGCTGGTCGCGCCCATGTCGGGCCACTATGCCACACTACTCCGCTCGACCGTCAAGTCGCTTATCGTGAACTGCGAGGTCTACGTCACGGACTGGCACAATGCGCGCGACATTCCGGTGAGCGCGGGCAAGTTCGATATCGAGGATTACACGCTCTACCTGATGGAGTTCATGCGGCACATGGGGCCGGATACCCATGTGATCGCCGTGTGCCAGCCGGCGCCGCTGACCTTGGCCGCGACCGCCTACCTGGCGGAGCTGGACCCGGAGGCGCAGCCGCGCACCCTGACCTTGATCGGCGGGCCGATCGACCCGGACGCCACCCCCACCGACGTGACCGACTTTGGCCGCCGCGTGACGATGGGGCAGCTGGAAGAGACGATGATCCAGCGCGTTGGCTTCAAGTACAAGGGCGTCGGCCGCATGGTCTACCCGGGCCTGTTGCAGCTGGCCTCGTTCATGTCGATGAACGCGGATCGTCACTCTGCCGCCTTCCGCGACCAGATCATCCGCGTCGCACGCGGAGAGGCCTCGGACCACGACGCGCACAACCGTTTCTACGACGAATACCTGGCGGTCATGGACATGCCGGCGGAGTTCTACCTGTCGACCGTCGAGCGGGTCTTCAAGAATCGCGAGATCGCCAAGAACGAGTTCATCGTGGACGGCCATCGGGTGGACATCGGCAAGATCACCAAGGTCGCGGTGAAAACCGTCGAAGGCGCGAAGGACGATATCTCGGCGCCCGGGCAATGCGTGGCGGCGCTGGATCTGTGTACCGGCCTGCCGGACGAGAAGAAGGCCAGCCACCTGGAGCCGGGGGCGGGCCATTACGGCATCTTCGCCGGCAAGAGCTGGCGCAACAACATCCGCCCGCTGGTGCTGGACTTCATCGACGCCAATTCGGACCTGCCCAAGGGCCCTGCGGCCGTTCCGGTGAACCTGGCCGATCACCGCTGACCGATCGGTGATCCAATTGTGCGCGCCTGCGGGCGCGCGCTCTGCCTGTCGTCCTTGCGCGGCATGCGCGCCGTCCTACGGCAGGGGGCTCTGCCCCCGCGCCTTTGGCGCTCCCCCGAGGTATTTTTGAAACCAAAGA
>NZ_JARAMO010000267.1:0-3835 GCF_028807275.1 Mameliella sp. AT18 | reverse complement strand
ACCCCGTCCCGGGCTTGCCCCGGGACCTCACCGGGCCGGAAACCCGCGACAGATCAGGGGAGAGGCGGGGCGTCGCCCCGCCTTACCGCAGGCCGGATCACAAACCGAACTGCGCCATCTCGTTGAAATCCATCATGTCCAGCAGCGGGCGGGTCTTGTCCGGGTCGCCGTCAGTCTGGACAAGGATGCGATTGGCGATCAGCGCCATCATCTGCCGGTCCTGGATGGCGAATTTCTGGCGCTGGATCCGCTCTGTCTTCATGCCCATCATCGCGGCATTGGCAATCATGCCAGACATGCTCATGACCATCGGGTTGTCGGCCATCAGCGTGATCTTGATCCGCTCTCCACCGGGATCGGTATAGGTCGCCTCGGCGCCGACGCCGCCGCCCATCATGGCCAGACCCTGGTTCATCTCGGTATTGACCTCGCGGGTCCAGCCATCCGGCGCATCGGGCAGGAAACTGCCCAGGCTGGCGGTCTTCATTTCCAACAGCTTGGCGCGCGCCATGTCCAGTTCGTCGAGGGCATATTGAATGTCGCCATCCTCGTAGGCCTTGAGCGCCGATTCCATCAGGTCCGAAACATCGTCGGCCTGCGCGGGCAGGGCAAAGGCGGTCAGCATCAAAACGGCAAAAGTGCGGGTCACGGAAATACTCCCTGTCAATTCCTGGCCACACCCTGACGCCCGACGCGCATTCCGGCAAGGTCGGGAATAACCTGCCCGTTGAATGCGCGGCGCTCCGCCCCCATCCTTGTCCACATGACCCTTCAACTTCTCCTGCCCGTTCTGGGCCTCATGCTTGTCACCGTGCTGGTCACCCGCGGGGTCGAGGCGATCCTGCCCGAGAGCCTGGGCGCCCTGGCCGCGACGACCGTGATCTCGGCCTTGCTGGTCTGGCTGCTGACCTCGGCGGGATTTGCATTGCTCTACACGATCGAGGACGCGCGGGTCTGGGACCTGCTGGGGCAGGCCCCCAGCGCGTCGCTGGGGTATTTCCTGCGGCTGGGCGCCAGCGCGGTGTTGATCTGGGGGCCCGTCCTGTTGCTTGTCGTCAGCACCGCACCGCGCCGCTGGAAAACGGCGGTCTGGTGACAGCTCGGGTCTTTTCCTGCTCTGACATCGCGTTTGCCCGCATTCACCGTTGATTTTTAACGCCACCCGTATCACCTCAATATCAGGAGGTTGGGTATGTTCGCACTGGCGCGGTTCCTGATCATGGCGGCGGTCGTGCTCACGGTGGTCTACGGGTCGCTGTGGTTCTACCTGCGCGCCCGCCGTCGCGAGCTGCTGGAAACCGACTGGGCCGCCGACCCGGCCGAGACCCGATCGCAAGAGGACTACGTGCGCGACGCGCTGGAGGAATTCGACCGCCGGCGCCATCGGACCCTTGTGCTCCTGGTCTATGCCGTGCCCCTTTGCCTCGTGACCCTGATCGTGTATCTGACGAATTTCCACTGAAAGGCGCCGCGCGCATGAAATATGTGAAATGGACCCTGATCGTTCTGTTCTGGCTGCTGGTGGCGGGTTTCCTGCACTACACGCTGCCCCAGCATGACGTGGCGCGGATCACCGACACCTACGAAAAGCGCGAGAACCCCAGCGACAACCCCTGGTTCTGGTCGCAGGCCAATACCGGCAGCGCGCCGGGCGGGCCGCGTGACGTGTTTTTCATCCAGACGCGGCGGGCCAACAACGACATCATGGTCTACCGCAACGAGGACACCGGCTGGGGCTGGCCGCCCTATTTCAAGTTCGACACCTCGAACCTGCAGGCCGAGGCGGCGGACCTGCGGTCGACCGCCGAGAACCCGACATGGGTAGCGATCCGGCATTACGGCTGGCGCAACGAGTTCATCTCGATCTTTCCCAACGCCGTCTCGATCCGCGAGGTCGAAGGCCCCGACGTGCGCATCATTCCCTGGCTGAACATCATCATCCTGGTGACGCTGGCCGCGCTCTACTGGGCGCTGCGCGTGCGCTGGCTGCGGTTCTGGCGCAACCGGGTGGACCCGGTTCTGGACGCGGCGGGTGACAAGCTCGATGAAGGCGGCGACCGGGTAAAGGGCCTCTTCGGACGGTCAAAATAGGCCTGCCTCAGCGTTTGCCGTAGTAGAGGCCGACAACGTGTTCCGCCTCGGCAAAGAACAACCAGCGCGAGACCAGCACCCCCGCCACATGGACCAGCACCGCGAACAGCGCCAGCCAGTGCCCGAAGGGCAGAAGAAGCAGGAGCGCGGGCAGGACCGCCATCGACCCCAGCGCAATCAGGCGCAGTTTTTGCGCGTGTTTGCGTGCCACGACAAAGACCATCTCGCGCAGCAGGTAGTTGCTGCCGGTGTGCGGCGGCTCGAAGGCGCGGACGCGGCCGATATGGCCCAGCCCGGTGGCGCTTTCGATGGTGGTGCCCGAGGCGGCGAGCCTCTGGTCCCCGGCAAGCCACCAGCCCGCCTGCGCCAGAGCCGCCAGCCCGATCAGCACAAGGCCGGTGATCACCCGCCCTGACAGCAGGGCGCCGCCGCCCAGGGCGTAAAGCTGGAACAGAACCGGCGTCGACCAGTGATGCCAACGCGGCACGGTCTTGAGCTGGGTATAGATCATCGAAGTGGTAAAGACGGTGGCGAGGCACAGAAGCGCCCCCAGCCAGCCAAGCACATGGACCTGCACCCCGAAGAATACCAGCAGCGCCGCATATAGGCCCATGACGATCAGCGCCGCGCAGGCCGTCCATGCCTCACGCGAGAGCCAGCTTGACCGCCATTGCGTGAAAGCCTTGAGCGCCCGTTCCGGGCGGCCAAGGTGCAGCGTGGAGGCCATCAGCCCGCCCCCCGCCAGCAGGTAGCCAATCAGGAAGAAGGCGAATCCGATCCAGCCGGTCGGCGCCTCCGGATCGACACCCAGCCAGAACAGCAGGCCGAGCCCGAGGCCGGAAAAGGTCGTGAAGGCGATGATCGAGGGCGCCGGGTGCATTCAGAGTTTCTCCAGCGTCTTGTCGATCCAGGCGAGAAAGCCGCGCGGCTCCTCGGCCACCGGCTCGAGGAAGGGGGCCAACACGTCGACCTCGCCCTGCCAGCTGTCACGCGGACGCGGCGGCAGGTACTTGTTGACCGGTTTCGTGCCCTGCTCGGGCATGAGATCCATCCCGTCCCGCTCGGCCACGAGGCGCGACACCTCGCTGTCGGGGTCGCCGAGGTCGCCGAAGTGGCGCGCGCCCGCCGGACAGGTGCGGACGCAGGCCGGCACGCGGTCCTCCTCGGGCAGGTTCTCGTTGTAGATGCGGTCGACGCAGAGCGTGCATTTCTTCATCACGCCTGCGGCCAGGTCCATCTCGCGCGCGCCGTAGGGACAGGCCCAGGCGCAGAGGCCGCAGCCGATGCAGTCGGTCTCGTTGACCAGCACGATGCCGTCCTCGGTGCGTTTGTAGCTGGCGCCGGTGGGACAGACGGTGACGCAGGGGGCGTCCTCGCAGTGCAGGCAAGACTTGGGGAAATGCACAAGTTGCGCCGGGGCATTGTCGGGCTGGACCTCGTAGCTGTGCACGCGGTTGAGGAAGGTGCCAGAGGGATCGGCGCCGTAGGGGTCCTGGTCCGAGAGCGGCGCGCCGTAGTTCTCGGTGTTCCAACCCTTGCAGGAGATTACGCAGGCATGACAGCCGACGCAGGTGTCGAGGTCGATGACAAGCCCGAGGCTGCGGGTGGTCTGTTCCGGAAGGCAAGTCATCCGTGTCCCCCGTGATCCAGCGGCGCCGCTGACGCGGCACAGGTTTGTTGCGTGGGGGCTCTGCCCCCAGTCGCGCTGCGCGCGACTCCCCCGAGGTATTTTTGAAACCAAAGA
>NZ_JARAMO010000266.1:0-5731 GCF_028807275.1 Mameliella sp. AT18 | reverse complement strand
TCTTTGGTTTGCAAAATACCTCGGGGGAGTCGACCGAAGGGAGGCGGGGGCACGTTAAGGACATGCCTTCGGCATGACGCCCCCCGCAACAGCACGCCCGCCGGGCGTGCTGCCACCGCATCAGTTCACCAGCGTCGCAGCCGCCGCCTGTGCGACGCCTTCGATGCCGAAGAGATTGACCACACCGACCACCATGATCACCGCCGACACCATCAGGAAACCCCAGAGCACCGGCGACTTGCCCCCGTCCAGCGCATCTTCGCGGTCCTGACCAAAGTACATGTAGTAGACGATCCGCAGGTAGTAGAAGGCGCCGATCACCGAGGCGACAACACCCGCCACCGCCAGCCAGGCCAGCCCCGCGTCATAGGCGGCGCGCAGGACGTAGAGCTTGCCGAAGAAACCCACCAGCGGCGGCACACCGGCAAGGCTGAACAGCAGCACCAGCATCGCCAGCGCCTTGCCCGGCTCCTTGGTCGAATACATGCCCAGGCTCTGGATATCCGTCACCGGCTGACCATCACGTTCCATCGACAGGATGAAGGCAAAGGTGCCGACGTTCATGGTGACGTAGATCGCCATGTAGATCAGCATCGCCTGCACGCCCAGCTCGGTCCCGGCGGCCAGTCCCATCAGCGCATAGCCCATGTGGGCAATCGAGGAATAGGCCATCAGGCGCTTGATGTCGCGCTGGCCGATCGCGGCGATCGCGCCCAGGAACATCGACAGGACCGACAAGAGCGCGATGACCTGCCCCCAGTCGCTGGTCGCCTCGCCAAAGGCGTCGTGCATCAGGCGCGCAAACAGGGCCATCGCCGCCACCTTGGGCGCGGTGGCAAAGAAGGCGGTGACCGGCGTCGGAGAGCCTTCGTAGACGTCCGGCGTCCACATGTGGAAGGGCACGGCAGAGACCTTGAAGGCCAGGCCCGCGATCAGCATCGTCAGGCCGATGAGCAGGCCGACCGGCATGTTGCCATCGGTCGCGGTCTGGATGATGCCCGAGAACAGCGTGGTCCCGGCAAAGCCATAGGTCAGCGAGGCACCATAGAGCAGCAGGCCCGAGGAGAGCGCACCCAGCACGAAGTACTTGAGACCCGCCTCGGTCGACCTGGCGCTGTCACGGCGCAGCGAGGCCACGACGTAAAGCGACAGAGACTGCAGCTCCAGCCCCATGTAAAGCGCCATCAGGTCACCGGCGGAGACCATCATCATCATGCCGACAACGGCCAGCGTGATGAGCAGCGGGTATTCGAACCGCAAGAGGCCGCGACGCTGCATGTAGCCTTCGCTCATCAGCAGCACGGCACCGGCGGAGACCAGGATCACCACCTTGGCAAAGCGCGCGAAGCCGTCGTTCACGAACATGCCGCCAAAGGCCACCTGCGTGCCCTCGCCGGTGGTTCCGATCCAGAAGGCCAGCGCCAGGAACAGCGCCGAGGTGATCCAGACCAGCAGCGGTGCCAGCTTGTCCTTGCCCGAGTAGACCGCGCCCACCAGCGCTGCCATCGCAAAGACCGACAGCAGGATTTCCGGCAGGATGATGTTCAGATCGGCCGAGATCATGTCCCGCTCTCCCTCAGTGTTCCGCGACGGCGACTTGCGTGTCGGCCTCTGTGCGGCCGGCAGCGGCAAGCGCCGTGTCGTATTTCGTCACCAGCGCCTCTACCGCGGGGCCGGTCCGGTCGAGGATCGGTGCCGGGTAGACACCCATCCAGATCGTCATGACCACCAGCGGCGCAAAGATCGCCTTTTCACGGGTGGTCATGTCCTTGATGGTCTTCAGGCTTTCCTTGATCAGATCGCCCATGACCACCCGGCGGTAGAGCCACAGCGCATAGGCCGCCGAGAGGATCACGCCAGTGGCCGCGCCCGCAGCCACCCAAGTATTGACCTGGAAAATGCCCATCAGCGTCAGGAATTCCCCGATGAAGCCGGAGGTCCCCGGCAGGCCGACGTTGGCCATCGTGAACAGCATGAAGATCAGCGCATAGGCCGGCATCCGGTTCACAAGACCGCCGTAGGCCTCGATCTCGCGCGTGTGCATCCGGTCATAGATCACGCCGACACAAAGGAAGAGCGCGCCCGAGATGAAGCCGTGCGAAATCATCTGGAAGATCGCCCCGTCCACACCCTGCTGGTTGGCGGCAAAGATCCCCATCGTCACGTAGCCCATGTGCGCGACGGACGAATAGGCGATAAGCTTTTTCATGTCTTCCTGCACCAGCGCCACCAGCGAGGTGTAGATGATCGCGATGACGCTCAGCGTGAAGACGAAGTTCGCCATCACGTCCGAACCGACCGGGAACATGGCCAGCGAGAAGCGCAGAAAGCCGTAGCCGCCCATTTTCAGCAGGATCGCCGCCAGAACGACCGACCCGGCGGTCGGCGCCTGAACGTGCGCCTCGGGCAGCCAGGTATGGACCGGCCACATCGGCATCTTGACTGCGAAGCTGGCGAAGAAGGCGATGAACAGCATGGTCTGCATGCCGCCGATGATCTGAACCCCAAGGATGCTAAAGCTCTCGGAGGCGAAGTTGTGCTTCAACAGCGAGACATCGCAGCCGCCGATACAGGTGGTGCCCGCGTCGGAATACATCGCTACCATCGCCACCAGCATCAGCACCGAGCCGAGGAAGGTATAGAGGAAGAACTTGAAGCTGGCGTAGATGCGATCCTTGCCGCCCCAGATGCCGATGATCAGGAACATCGGGATCAGGCCCGCCTCGAAGAAGAGGTAGAACAGGACCAGGTCCAGCGCCATGAAGACGCCCAGCATCAGGGTTTCCAGCACTAGGAAGGCGATCATGTATTCCTTGACCCGGTGGCTGACGTCCCAGCTGGCGGCGATGACCAGCGGCATCATGAAGGTGGTCAGCATGACGAAGAGTACGCTGATCCCGTCCACCCCCATCCGATAGCTCAGCCCCAGCAGCCATTCCCGCTCTTCCAGCATCTGGAACTCGGTATTGCCTGCGTCGAACTGGAACAGGATGAAGAGCGAGATGACGAAGGTCGCCGTCGTCGCAATCAGCGCAAGCCACTTGGCATTGCGTTGTGCCGCCGCGTCGTCGCCGCGCAGGAACAGGCCCAGGATCAGGGCCGCCAGCGCGGGCAGGAAGGTGACGATGGAAAGCAGGTTGCCCATTAGTGTGCCCCTCCGCTGAGCGTCATCCAGGTGATGAAGACCGCGATCCCGATCACCATCCAGAAGGCATAGGTAAAGATGTAACCGGACTGCGCCCGGCCCGCGAGCCGGGTGAAGAAGGGGATGATCCCCATTGCAAGGCCGTTGATGCCGCCCTTGATGATCGACTCGTCACCGCCCTTCCACAGGATGCGCCCCAGCGCAAAGGCGGGCCGGACGAAGAGGAAGTTGTAGATCTCGTCGATGTACCACTTGTTCAGCAGGAACAGGTACAGCGGGCGCTGGTTCTCGGCCAATTTGACCGGCAGCTTCGGGTTCACGATGTAGAACCAGAAGGCCACGACAAAGCCGATCACCATCGCGATGAAGGGCGAGACCTTGACCCATTTCGGCACATAGTGCGCGTCGTGCAGGACGTGGTTGTCCGCGCCCATGTAGATGGCCCCTGCCCCGGGAGCGGCGACCGCCGCGTGACCGTCCGCCGGTGCGGCGTGATCGTCCCCGTGGTCGGCGGCCGGTGCGGCATGGTCACCGGCGTCCGCCGCCGCCGCATGGCCCGCATCGGCGGCTTCGCCATGCTCTGCCGCCTCCGCGACCGGAATGCCGAAGAACTTGTTGACGTAGTCTTCCTTGCCGAAAAACGACCCGTACCAGATCATCCCCGAGAAGACCGCGCCAAGCGCCAGCACGGCCAGCGGGGCCAGCATGACGGTCGGGCTTTCGTGGGCATGCTCATGCGTGTGCTTGTCGCCGCGCGGCTTGCCGTAGAAGGTCAGGAACATCAGACGCCAGCTGTAGAAGCTGGTGAACAGGGCCGCGATGACCAGTGCCCAGAAGGCAAAGCCGCCGTTGGTGCCGGCATAGGCGCTCTCGATCACGGCGTCCTTGGACAGGAACCCGGCAAAGCCGATGGTGGTCAGTGGGATGCCGACGCCGGTGATGGCCAGCGTGCCGATCATCATCGCCCAGAAGGTATAGGGCAGTTTCTTGCGCAGGCCGCCGTAGTTCCGCATGTCCTGCTCGTGGTGCATGCCGTGGATCACGGAACCGGCCCCCAGGAAGAGCATCGCCTTGAAGAAGGCATGCGTGAAGAGGTGGAACATGGCGACCGAGTAGACGCCCACGCCCGCCGCCACGAACATGTAGCCCAGCTGCGAACAGGTTGAATAGGCAATCACGCGCTTGATGTCGTTCTGCACCAGGCCCACGGTCGCCGCGAAAAAGGCCGTGACTGCCCCTAGGAAGGTGATGAACCCGGTGGCGTTCGGCGCGAATTCCATGATGGGCGACATGCGGCAGACCAGGAAAACGCCTGCGGTGACCATCGTCGCGGCGTGGATCAGGGCGGACACGGGGGTCGGGCCTTCCATCGCGTCCGGCAGCCAGGTGTGCAGGATGAACTGGGCCGATTTGCCCATCGCGCCGATGAACAGCAAGAAGGCCACCAGCTCGGCCGCGTTCCAGCTGGTCCAGAGGAAGGTCAGCTGGGTCTCCGCCAGCTCGGGCGCGGCGGCAAAGATGTCGTCGAACTTGATGCTGTCGGTCAGGAAGAACAGTGCGAAGATCCCCAGCGCAAAGCCGAAGTCGCCGACCCGGTTGACCACGAAGGCCTTGATCGCGGCGGCGTTGGCCGAAGGCTTGCGATAGTAGAAGCCGATCAGCAGGTAGGAGGCGACGCCCACGCCTTCCCAGCCAAAGAACATCTGCACCAGGTTGTCCGAGGTCACCAGCATCAGCATGGCGAAGGTGAAGAACGACAGGTAGGCGAAGAAGCGCGGCTTGTAGCTTTCCTCGCCTTCCTTGAAGTTGTCGTCATGCGCCATATAGCCGAAGGAATACAGGTGCACGAGCGCCGAGACCGTGGTCACGACGATCAGCATGATCGAGGTCAGCCGGTCCAGCCGGATCGACCAGTCGGTCGACAGCGTGCCGCTTTCGATCCAGCGCATGATCTGGATGTGCTGGGTGTCCGGACCGTGGGTAAAGAAGGTGATCCAGGAAAAGGCACAGGCCAGGAACAGCAGGCCGGTGGTGATCCACTGGGCACCGCGGATGCCGGTCAGCTTCCAGCCAAAGCCCGCGATCAGGGCGCCCGCGAGGGGCGCAAAGAGGATGATGCTCTCCATGAGGCTTTAGCCTTTCATCACGTTGACGTCTTCCACGGCGATGGTGCCGCGGTTGCGGAAGAAGCAGACCAGGATCGCCAGGCCGATGGCGGCCTCGGCGGCGGCGACGGTCAGCACGAAGAGGGTAAAGACCTGCCCCACCAGGTCGCCGAGATGGGTCGAGAAGGCGACGAGGTTGATGTTCACTGCCAACAGCATCAGTTCGATGCTCATCAGCAGGATGATGACGTTCTTGCGGTTCAGGAAGAGCCCGAAGATGCCGATGACGAAAAGCACCGCCGCCACCGTCAGGTAATGTTCCAATCCGATCATGTGCGTCCCTCCGGGCGTTTTGCCCGCTTTTGGTCTTCCAAATCGTGCCCCGCGCTGGTGCCGGGGCCCTCTTTCGCTCTTGTGGCCCGTCTCGCTGCGGGCCCTGCGGGGCCTTGCGCCCCCCGTCCCGGACCTGATCCGGGACCTC
>NZ_JARAMO010000265.1:0-22462 GCF_028807275.1 Mameliella sp. AT18 | reverse complement strand
CACTGCAAAACTTAGCGTCACGCTACAACAACAAAAAATTAGCGTCACGCTACAGGCATCCTGCAAGAAACCGTATTGGACCCCGGTTTGGGAATTGATGGCACTCGGCATGGGAAAACCTGGCCCAGGCGGGCAAGACCCTGCCGAAACTCATGGATACGGTGCGATTCAGGGTGATTCGCCGTTGGGAATAAGGCATCAAGCGCTTGCTTCCTGCGGTCACTCGCTGCGGAAAGCCCGATTGACGTGGATTTCGTGGGACCGCAGGGGAAATTATTCTCGCCATCAGGTTTGTCTATATCTTGTGTTGGGTGTGTTGTGGTTCGCTAGGTTTGCGCAGATTGTGTCCTGTGTGATCGGTGGCGCCCTATTTTCAAGGCTCTGACTACACTCGCATTCCGCGATTTCCCCCAAAAAGGGATTGATTACCATGAAGTGGCATGGCATCACTAACTCACACGATGAGACACGGAAGCAAGGGCACCCAAGGCCCGGCACCGAACTCACAAAAACAACAAGAGCAGGTTTCATACAGGCATCCGCTCTCATCGTGACAACAAGGATCCGGCGCGCGGGCGAGCAGACATCCCCCCAGGTGGCGCGCGCAGTCGGAGACACCCGCTTAGCGGGTCAAGCGGCGGGTTGATCAATGGCAGCTGATCAACCCGCCGTATTTCGTTTCAAACGGGGGAATTGAGGGGCCGAGGGCAGTGAGCCGCAGGCTGAGGTTCAGAGGCGAGCATCGACTGAAGGTCGATGGCAAGGGGCGGATGAGCATTCCCGCCTCCTTTCGTCGTGTCCTCGAGGCCGGTGACCCCGATTGGGAGAAGGATTCCAAGGACAACGGCAACCCGGGCTTTGTCATGGTCTATGGCAATCCGCGTCTGCCCTACCTGGAATGCTATACGGTCGAAGAGATGGAGCGCATCGAGGATCGGATCGACGCGATGAAATCGGGCGAGCGCAAGCGGGTGCTGTCCAAGATCTATTCCTCGGGGTCGGTGAATGCCTCGGTCGACGACACCGGGCGCATCGTGATCCCGGCCAAGCTGCGGGCGCGCTATGACATCGATGGCGAAACCTACGCGGTGGCCAGCCTGAACAAGTTCCAGATCTGGGCGGCGGACCGCTATCAGCCGACAGATGCGATCGAAGAAGACGACCTGATGGAAGATCTGCCCGAGGATCCGATGGAGTGGCTGGACGAGGTCGAGGAGGTCTGAGTGAGTGATCCCGCGGCGCATAACGGCGGCGCACCTCATGTTCCGGTGCTGCTGCGCCCCTTGCTGGAGGCGGTTGCGCCGGTCGAGGGTATCTGGATCGACGGCACCCTTGGCGCTGGCGGATACACCCGTGGTCTGCTGGAGGCGGGCGCCGACAAGGTGATCGGGATTGACCGTGACCCGCTGGCGCATGAAATGGCGCGTGACTGGGGCGCGGCCTATGGCGACCGGCTGGAACTGGTCGAAAGCAATTTCGCGCAGATGGACGAGGCGGCAGAGGCCGTGGACGGCGTGGTGCTGGATCTGGGCGTCTCGTCGATGCAGCTTGACCGGGCCGAACGCGGTTTCTCCTTCATGAAGGACGGGCCGCTGGACATGCGCATGGGGCAGGCGGGCCGCACTGCCGCGGACATCGTCAACACGGCGGACGAGGCGGACATCGCCGACATCCTCTATATCTACGGTGAAGAGCGGCAATCGCGCCGCATCGCGCGCGCCATCGTGCAGGACCGTCCCTTTGACCGGACCTTGCCGCTGGCCGAGCTGATCGAGCGCGTTATTGGCCGTACCAAGCCCGGCCAGGCCCATGCGGCCACCCGCAGTTTCCAGGCTCTTCGGATCGCGGTGAACGGCGAATACGATGCCTTGTGGCAGGGGTTGATGGCCGCCGAGCGGGTGCTGAAACCGGGCGGGCGGCTGGCGGTCGTGACGTTTCATTCGGTCGAGGACCGGATGGTCAAACGCTTTTTCCAACTGCACGGCGGCAAGAAGGAACATGTGAACCGCTATGCCACGGAGGTGCCCGAAGCCACGGAGCCTTTCGAGGTGCTGACCCGCAAAGCCATCGGCCCGGACGCGGAAGAGCTTGCAGCCAACCCCCGTGCCCGATCCGCCAAGCTGCGGGTGGGGCGGCGAACGACTGTCCCCGCGCGGCCCGTCGAGGCGGCGGAATTGTCCATGCCGCAGATGAAACCGACCACCACAAGGAGAAGATGAAATGCGCAGCCTTCTGTTCCTGCTCGCGGCCGCGGCCGTCATCGCCTCCGGCTATTGGGCCTATCATGAGAACTACCGCACCAAGGCGGAATTGGACCATGTCGACGACCTCCGACGCGATATCGGGGCCGCGCGCGAGCGGTTGGCGATCTTGCGGGCGGAATGGGCTTACCTGAACCGGCCCGACCGTCTGCGCGACCTTGCCGAGCTGAATTTTGACCGGCTGGGCCTGCTGCCGTTGACGCCGAACCATTTCGCCAAGGTCGACCAGGTCGCCTTTCCCCAGCTTCAGATCCTTGACCTGACGCAGCCCATCGACGTGACCTCTGCCGGGGCGACGAACCCATGACCCGTATTCCGCTTCGCCCGCTTGCCCGTATCCTCGAGGCCCGCCAGAACGGTGAAAATCCCGATGCCATCGAGCGCGAGAACCGCCGGTTGCGCCATGAGGAAATGCGAGACCGGATGCGCCTGCGCGCCGAAGGCCGCCTGCTGGTGCTGGCGATGATGTTCCTCTGCGCCTACGGCGTGGTGGGGGCCCGGATGGGGATGTTGTCGGCCTCGGAGCCCGAAGAGCCGCGCGCCCAGGCCAGCGGTGCCTCGATCATTGCCAGCAGGGCGGACATCGTCGACCGGCACGGCCGCGTGTTGGCCACCAACATGTCGACCCATAGCCTTTATGCGCATCCGCAGCAGATGATCGACCCGCTGCGGGCTGCCGAGGAACTGGCCAGGATCTTCCCCGAGATGGAGGCCGAGGCCCTTGCGCGCCGGTTCACCGATCCCAAGCGCAAGTTCCTGTGGGTGAAACAGAAACTCAGCCCCGAGCAGATGCAGGCGGTGCACGATATCGGCGAACCGGGGCTGTTGTTTGGCCCGCGCGAGATGCGCCTGTACCCCAACGGTGCCATCGCGTCCCATGTGCTTGGCGGTGCGCGTTTCGGTCGGCAGGGGGTTGCCTCGGCCGAGGTCGTTGGCACCGCGGGGATCGAGAAATACCTGGACGAAGAACTGCGGGATCCCGCGCGTGAGGGCGCCCCCCTGGCGCTGTCGATCGACCTGTCGGTTCAGGCAGCGACCGAAGAGGTGCTGGACGCGGGCATGAAGATGCTCAACGCGCGTGGCGCGGCCAGTGTGCTGATGGATGTGCACACGGGCGAGGTGATCGCCATCGCCTCTCTGCCTGATTTCGATCCCAACGACCGGCCCCGCCCGCCGGTCGAGGGGCAGCCGGACGACAGCCCGCTTTTCAACCGCGCGGTGCAGGGCCTGTACGAACTTGGCTCGACCTTCAAGATCCTGACGGTGGCGCAGGCGCTGCAGATGGGACTGGTCCATCCCGAAACCATGATCGACACGTCGCCGCCATACGAGGTGCTGGGCTTCAAGGTGGGCGAGTTCAACGGCAAGAACTACGGCACGATTTCCGTGACGGACGTGATTGCGCAAAGCTCTAACCGGGGCACGGCCAAGATCGTCATGATGATCGGGCGCGGGCGTCAGCAGGAGTTCTATCGCAATCTTGGCATGTTCGAACCGCCTCAACTTGAAATCGTCGAGGCCAAGGGCGCCAAGCCGCTGGTGCCATCGCGCTGGACGGACCTGTCGGCGGTGACGATTTCCTATGGCCACGGAATCTCTGTCTCGCCGCTGCACCTGGCGGCGGCCTACGCGATGATCGGCAATGGCGGGCACATCGTGGAACCGACTCTGCTGAAACGCGACCGCCCGCGTGTGGGGGACAAACTGCTGCGGGACGACGTGGCAGAGGCCTCGCTGAGGATGCTGCGCAAGGTGGTGATCGGCGAAAAGGGCACGGCCACCTTTGCCGAGGTGCCGGGGTACCGTGTCGGCGGCAAGACGGGGACCGCGGAAAAGCCCAAGAAGACAGGCGGATATCACAAGGACAAGGTCATCGCCACCTTCGCGGCCCTTTTCCCCACCGACGCGCCGCGTTATGCCCTTGTGGTGATGCTGGACGAGCCGGTGGAAACCACCGGCTCCAAGCCGCGGCGCACCGCGGGCTGGACCGCCGTGCCGGTGGCCGCCGAAATGATCGCGCGGATCGCGCCGCTTCTTGGCTTGCCTCCGGAGTATGATAAGGGGCAAGTGAAGATGTTGACGACGGCCTCGGACTGAGGTCGTCCGCCGCGTGCCGCCAGGCCGGGGCCGGCGGGCAAGCAAACGACCTTGGGGGCAAACGAGAGATGGCGTCGGAACGCAAGATCCTGTCAAAAAGCCTGTCGGAACTGGGGCTTCATGCCCGTGGCGGGCGTGACGTTACGGTGACGGGGCTGGCCGTGGACAGCCGCGAAGTGCAGGAAGGTTTCCTGTTTGCGGCGCTGCCCGGCACGCGGGTGCACGGGGGCGAGTTCATCCAGTATGCCCTGCGCATGGGGGCCAGCGCGATTCTGACCGATGCCGAGGGTGCAAGGATTGCCGCCGCGGAACTGGCTGCTGCGGACGCGGCGCTGGTGATTGCCGAGGATTCGCGCCAGGCGCTTGCCTATACCTCTGCCCTGTGGTTTGGCGCGCAGCCCGCCACGATGGTTGCCGTCACCGGGACCAACGGCAAGACGAGCGTGGCCAGCTTTACCCGCCAGATCTGGCAGGAACTGGGTCTGCGCGCTGTCAACGTGGGCACAACCGGCGTCGAAGGGGACTGGCAGACGCCGCTGAAACACACGACGCCAGAACCGATCACCCTGCACCGCGTTTTGGCGGGGGCGGCGCAATCCGGTGTCACGCATGCCGCGATGGAGGCCTCATCGCACGGGCTGGCGCAGCGGCGGCTGGACGGCGTGACCCTGGCTGCCGCCGGGTTCACGAATTTCACCCAGGACCATCTGGATTACCACGCGAGCTTTGACGAGTACTTTGCCGCAAAGGCGGGGCTTTTTGCCCGCGTCCTGCCCGAAGACGGCGTGGCCGTCATCAACATCGACGACCCGCGCGGCGTCGACATGCTGGCAATTGCACGGGCGCGCGGGCAGGAGGTCATCACCGTGGGCCGTGAGGCCGCCGACCTCTGCCTGGAGGCGCAGCGTTTCGACGCGACTGGGCAGGAAATCCGGCTCAGCTTTGAAGGAACCGTCCGCCAAGAGCGGCTGTCGCTGATCGGTGGTTTCCAGGCAGAGAATATCCTTGTGGCGGCAGGGCTTGTGATTGCCTGTGGCGGTGATCCCGAGGATGTCTTTGACGTGCTGCCCCTGCTCGGCACCGTGCGTGGCCGGATGCAACTGGCGGCCAAGCGCGACAACGGCGCGGCGATCTTTGTCGACTACGCCCACACGCCCGACGCGGTGGCGACCGCCTGCCAGGCCCTGCGCCCGCATGTCATGGGGCGACTGGTGGCCATCGTCGGCGCCGGGGGCGACCGCGACAAGGGCAAGCGCCCGCTGATGGGCATGGCGGCCAAGGAACACGCCGACACGGTGATCGTGACCGACGACAACCCGCGCACCGAGGACCCGGCGACGATCCGCTCCGAGGTTCTGGCCGGTGCGCCAGACGCCTTCGAGGTGCCCGACCGGGCCGAAGCAATCCTGCGCGGTGTCGACGGCCTCGGACCGGGCGACGCGCTGCTGATCTGTGGCAAGGGGCATGAGACCGGCCAGACGATCGGCGATACGGTTTATCCCTTTGACGATGTCGAACAGGCCAGTGTCGCGGTGGCTGCGCTGGACGGGAGGGGCCTGTGAGCGAAGCCCTCTGGACCTCTGCCGAGGCGGTTGCCGCGACGGGGGGGGACACGCCCCGAGACTGGACGGCGACGGGCGTGTCCATCGACACGCGAACGCTGCAACCCGGCGACCTCTTTGTGGCGCTCAAGGCCGCCCGGGACGGGCATGACTTCGTGCAACAGGCGCTGGACAAGGGTGCGGCGGCGGCCCTGGTCAGCCGCGTTCCCGAGGGTGTGGACAGTTCCGCACCGCTCTTGGTCGTCAATGACGTGCAGGCCGGACTTGAAGCATTGGGTGAAGCCGCGCGTGCACGGACACGGGCACAGGTCGTGGCGGTCACCGGGTCCGTGGGCAAGACCTCGACCAAGGAGATGTTGCGCGCCACGCTGGATGCGCATGGCAGCGTTCACGCGGCCGAGAAGAGCTATAACAACCATTGGGGCGTGCCGCTGACGCTGGCACGGATGCCGCGTGACGCGGATTTTGCCGTGATCGAGATCGGCATGAACCACCCGGGCGAGATTGCCCCCCTGGCGCGGATGGCGCGCCCGCATGTGGCGCTGATCACCACGGTCGCCCCCGCGCACCTGGCCGCCTTCGAGAACATCGAGGGCATCGCGCATGAAAAGGCCTCGATCTTCGACGGGTTGGAGCCCTACGGAACCGCGATCTTCAACGGCGATCTGCCGGTCAGCCCGATCCTGCGGGCAAAGGCCGAGGAGGGGCGCCGCTGGTCGGTGAGCTTTGGTGAGCGCGCCTGCAACCAGTACCGTCTGTACCGCGTCACTGTGCGCGACGCCTGTACCGTGGCCATCGGGCGTGCGGGTACGGAACCGCGTCTTTTCAAGGTCATGGCCCCTGGGCGGCACTTTGCGGTCAACGCCCTGGGCGTTCTGGCCGTGGCCGATGCGCTGGGTCTGGACCCGGCGGTGACGGTCATGGGGCTGGGGCAATGGCATCCCGGGGCGGGACGCGGCCAGCGCGAAAAGATCATGCTGGATCCGGTCGATGCGCGGATCAGTGTCGAGTTGATCGACGATGCCTATAATGCGAACCCGGCTTCGCTTGCGGCCTCGCTCGAGGTGCTGGCAGCGGCCCAGCCACGTCATGATGTCGGGCGTGTCGCAAGAGGGCGCCGCATCGCCTACCTGGGCGACATGAAGGAACTGGGCTCCGGCGAGGTAGAGTTGCATCGCGCCGTTGCCGGTAACCCGGCGTTGCAACGGATCGACATGGTGCATTGCATCGGGCCGCTGATGCAGCACCTCTGGCGTGAACTGCCGGCAGACAAGCGCGGCCACTGGACCGAGACCAGCGACAAGATGGCGGAACGGGTCGCGCGCGATCTGGATGCCGGGGACGTGGTTCTGGCAAAGGGCTCGCTCTCGATGGGGGTGGGGCGCGTAGTTGACGCCATTCGCAAATTGCGCCAAGCGACACCGGACTTGGACGGGTAAGGGGACAGGCCATGCTTTTCTGGCTGACAGAGTTCAGTGACGGCGGGGACGCCTTCAACCTTTTCCGCTATATCACCTTTCGCGCCGGCGGGGCTTTTCTGACCGCGCTGATCTTTGGCTTTCTCTTTGGGCGCCCCTTGATCAACGTGCTGCGCAAGCGGCAGGGCAAAGGCCAGCCGATCCGCGATGACGGTCCCGAGGGGCATATCGTCAAGGCGGGCACCCCGACGATGGGCGGGTTGCTGATCATCGGCGCACTGGTGACCTCGACCCTGCTTTGGGCGCGGCTGGACAATGCCTTTGTCTGGATGGTTCTTTTCGTGACCGTGGCCTATGCGGCCATTGGGTTCGCAGATGACTACGCCAAGGTCAGCAAGCAGAACACAGCCGGCCTGTCGGGCAAGTTGCGCCTTTTGCTGGGCTTTATCATCGCGGGGATCGCGGGCTTCTGGGCCTCGGCTTATCATCCCCAGGAACTGACCTACAGCGTCGCCTTCCCGATCTTCAAGGACACGCTGCTGTATCTCAGCTACATGTTTATCCCTTTCGCCATGATCGTGATCGTGGGTGCGGCCAACGCGGTCAACCTGACCGACGGTCTTGACGGGCTGGCCATCATGCCGGTGATGATCGCTGCCTCGACCCTGGGCGTGATCGCCTACGCGGTGGGCCGGGTCGATTTCACCGAATATCTGGATGTGCACTATGTGCCCGGAACCGGGGAAATTCTCGTGTTCGCTGCGGGAGTTGTCGGCGGGGGGCTGGGATTCCTGTGGTATAACGCGCCACCGGCGGCTGTCTTCATGGGCGACACCGGTTCGCTGGCTCTGGGGGGGGCTCTGGGGGCCATTGCCGTGGCGACCAAGCACGAGATCGTGCTGGCCATCGTGGGCGGGCTTTTCGTGGTCGAGGCGCTGTCGGTGATCATCCAGGTGCTCTACTTCAAGCGCACAGGTAAGCGTGTCTTCCTCATGGCGCCGATCCATCACCACTACGAGAAGAAGGGTTGGGCCGAGCCGACCATCGTGATCCGCTTTTGGATCATCTCGCTGATCCTGGCCATCATCGGCCTGGCGACGCTAAAGGTTCGTTGAGGGACTCCAGCTATTTGGCTGGTTCAATTGAAGTGACGGGAGTGGGCGCATGATCCCGGTACGCGGGTTTGACGGTGCTGTTGTCGCGGTGCTGGGACTGGGCCGATCCGGCCTGTCTGCAGCGCGGGCGTTGCGCGAAGGTGGCGCGCGCGTGGTGGTCTGGGATGACACGACGGCGGCCCGGGAGCGGGCAGAGGCCGAAGGATTCGAGGCGCGGCGGCTGGACCGCGAGGAGGCCTTTGACGACGTGGCCTGCCTGGTGACTTCGCCTGGTATCCCGCATCTGTACCCACAGCCCAACACGGCGATTGCTGCGGCGCTGCGGGCCGGTGTGCCGGTCGACAACGATATCGGGTTGTTTTTCAGGAGCCTGGGGCATGGCTGGGACAGCTATGACCAGCCGCCAAAGGTGGTGGCAGTCACCGGGTCGAACGGAAAATCGACGACCTCGGCGCTTATCCACCATATCCTGAGCGCCTCCGGGCGGGACAGCCAGTTGGCGGGCAACATCGGGCGGGGCGTGCTGGACATCGACCCGCCGGGGGATGGCGGAGTCGTGGTGCTGGAACTCAGCAGTTACCAGACCGATCTTGCCCGCAGCCTGACGCCGGATGTCGCTGTTTTCACGAACTTTTCCGCCGACCACCTGGACCGGCACGCGGGGCTGGGCGGCTATTTCGCGGCCAAGCGTCGGCTCTTTGCCGAGGGCGGGCCGGACCGGGCCGTGATCGGTGTTGACGAGATCGAAGGTGCCTACCTGGCAGGGCAGCTCTCCGAGGGGCGCGCGGATGACCGGGTGATCCGGGTGGCCAGCGGTCAGAAACTCTCGGGTCCGGGCTGGTATGTCTTTGCGCGCAAAGGATTTCTGTCCGAATGGCGGAAAGGGCGGCAGGTGGCTTCGATCGACCTGCGTGACATCGCCGGTTTGCCTGGGGCGCACAATCACCAGAACGCCTGCGCTGCCTTTGCCGCTTGCCGGAGCCTGGGTCTTGGCCCGCGCGAAATCGAGGCGGCTTTGCGTACCTTCACCGGGTTGCCGCACCGTTCTCAGCGGGTGGGCGAGGCGAAGGGCGTCACCTATGTCAATGATTCCAAAGCCACAAACGTGGACTCTGCCCTGAAGGCTCTGCTGGCCTTCCCGAAAGTACGCTGGGTCTGTGGCGGGTTGATGAAGGAAGGCGGGTTGGAGGCATTGCAGCCGGGGCTGGCGCATGTGTCCCGGGCCTATGTGATCGGGCGCGAGCCCGAGAGCTTTGCGTTGCAACTGGTTGATACGGATGTCGAAATCTGCGGTGACATGGCGACGGCCGTGGCCCGTGCAGCGGCGGATGCAGAACCGGGCGAAGTGGTGCTGCTGGCGCCGGCTGCCGCGAGTTTCGATCAGTACGACAATTTCGAGAAGCGCGGCGAGGACTTCATCGCCTGCGTAGAAGCGGAATTGGCCAAGGAATAAAGGGGCTTATGCGGCAATGTGGCGGCCTGCCGCCACGCCGGAGGCCCAGGCCCACTGGAAGTTGTAGCCGCCCAGCCAGCCGGTCACGTCGATTGCCTCTCCGATCACGTAGAGGCCGGGAAGATGCTTTGACATCATGGACTTGGAGTCGACCCCCTCGGTCGAGACCCCGCCCAGCGTGACCTCGGCAGTGCGATAGCCTTCGGAGCCGGTGGGTTTCAGGCGCCATGCGGTGAGACTGTCGGACAGCGCGTCGATGCGGGCGTCGGAGAGATCGGCGATATTCCATTTTAGATCAATGTCCTGACCCAGAAACTCGACGAGGCGTGCAGGCAGATGCGTGGCCAGCTCCGTGGTCACGGCGCGGCGGCCCTCGGTCTGGCGGCAGGCCTTCAGGATTTCGGGAAAATCCCGCCCGGGCAAGAGGTTGACGGTGATCTCTTCGCCCTCGTGCCAATAGCTGGAAATTTGCAGGATGGCGGGGCCGGACAACCCGCGATGGGTGAAAAGAAGCGCCTCTTCGAAGCTGGTTTTATTATTTGAAACCAAAGTATTGGTCGAAACACCAGCAAGCGGTGCAAAGCGGTCTCCGAAGGTCAGGGGGACCAGTGCGGGACGGGTTTCGGTGATGGCGTGGCCGAACTGGCGGGCGATGTCATAGGCAATCCCCGTGGCGCCCATCTTGGGGATGGACTTGCCGCCCGTGGCCAGGATCAGGTTTTTCGACGTGATTTCAATGGGTTTTCCGTCGCGCTCAAGCGAGGTGACAAAGCGGCCACAGGCATGGCGGACGTCCTTGATCTGGGTCCGAAGCCAGAGCTGTGCGCCGGATTTCTCCATTTCTTTCAACAGCATGTCCACGATCTGCGTGGATTTTCCGTCGCAAAAGAGCTGTCCCAGCGTCTTTTCGTGCCAGGCGATGTCATACTGCCCGACGAGGTCGAGGAAATCCCACTGCGTGTAGCGGGCCAGTGCGGATTTGCAGAAATGTGGGTTCTCCGAAAGGAAGGCATTGGAATCACAATACATATTCGTGAAATTGCAACGCCCGCCGCCGGAGATGCGGATCTTTTCGCCGGGGTTTTTCGCATGGTCCACGACCAGCACATCCGGCCCGGCAAAGGCGGCGGCCATCATGCCGGCGGCGCCGGCGCCAAGGATCAATGTGGTGACGTGCATGGGGGTCCGGAGTTTGTACGTTTTGTACGTTTTGTACGTCAATTTCCGCATTTTGTACAAAGCGGTAACGCGCTCTTAACCGAGCAGCGCGCGGTGAGAAAGGGGCGCGTTAATCACCTTCGGGGCAGGGTCACGGCATGACACGCAAACCGATCATGATGTTCCGGGCCACCGAATTGCCCGCCGGGGTGTTCCGCGCCGAGATGGCGCGCTACCTGCGCAAGCTGGAGATGATAGGCGACCGTTTCCTGATCACCCGCAGCGGGCAGGTGGTGGCGGGGCTGGTTTCTCCTTGGGACGTGCAGGCGCTGGAAGAAATCGACCAGCGCGACCGGGAAGAGCGCGAACGCCGCTTGCGCGAACGCAGCAACCACCTGACCTGGCTGGAAGAGGCCCGCGAAAAGGCGCGGCGTGGCGAGGACGTGGAATGGCGCCCGCGGTTCTGAGCGGGACGGCGGGGTAAACCCCGCCCTACGCGTGGCGACCGGGGCACATCGTCCTAGGAGCCGCCGGATTCCTTTGGCCTGATCGGAAAATCTGCGCTATACTGGCCGTCAGACCCGGGACAAACCGGGCGGTTCGAGGCAGTAGCGGTGTTCAGATGACAGAGATGGTTTACGGCACGGTGCCCGTGAAGGGTGGCGAGCCTGTGTTGCCGAAGTGGTGGCGCACTGTGGACAAGTGGACCTTGTCCTGCATTTTCATGCTGTTCGGGATCGGCCTTTTGCTGGGGCTTGCGGCCTCGCCGCCGCTGGCCGAACGGATCGGGCTGCCGCCTTTCTACTACGTGCAGCGACAGGCCTTTTTCGGCGGTCTTGCCCTGGTGGCCATGGTTCTGGTCTCGATGATGGGGCCGGTCATGGTGCGGCGTTTTGCGGTGCTGGGGTTCTTCGCGGCCTTCATCGCGCTGGCCTTTCTGCCGCTCTTGGGGACGGATTTCGGCAAGGGGGCGGTGCGCTGGTACAGCCTTGGCTTTGCCAGTCTCCAGCCCTCCGAATTCCTGAAACCCCTGTTCGTGATCGTCACCGCCTGGCTGATGGCCGCGGGGCAGGAGCTGGGCGGCCCCCCGGGGCGGAGCTATTCCTTTGTCATCATGGTCAGCATCGTGCTGATGCTGGCGATGCAGCCGGATTTCGGCCAGGCGGCACTGATCCTCTTTGGCTGGGGCGTGATGTGGTTCGTTGGTGGCGCGCCGATGCTGCTGCTGGTCGGGCTGGCCGGGTTGGTGGTGCTGGCGGGCATGGTGTCCTACAATTACTCCGAGCACTTTCAGCGCCGCTTTGACGGGTTCCTGAACCCCGAGGTCGATCCGACCTCGCAGCTGGGCTATGCCGAGAACGCGATCCGCGAGGGCGGGTTCTTTGGTGTCGGTGTCGGCGAGGGCCAGGTGAAATGGAGCCTGCCGGACGCGCATACGGATTTCATCATCGCAGTGGCGGCGGAGGAATACGGGCTCATCCTGGTGCTGGCGATCCTGACGCTTTATTCCGCCATCGTCATGCGCAGCCTGATCCGGCTGATGCGTGAACGCGATCCCTTTATCCGGCTGGCGGGCACCGGCCTTGCGGCCATGTTCGGCGTGCAGGCGATGATCAACATGGGCGTGGCGGTGCGCCTGTTGCCGGCCAAGGGGATGACGCTGCCTTTCGTCAGCTACGGCGGCTCGTCGCTGATCGCGGGGGGCATCGCGGTGGGGATGCTGCTGGCCTTTACCCGGACGCGCCCCCAGGGCGAGATCCGCGACATCCTGCGGGGGCGGGCGCGCGGATGAGGACGGCATTGGCAGGAAACTGCCGGTATTCCCCTTGTCATGGACGATCGCGCGCGGATGCTATATCGGCGCGTGGATCGATGACGGAGACAGGAATATGGGCGAGCGCAAGCCTTTGCTGGTGATGGCCGCCGGCGGGACCGGAGGCCATATGTTCCCCGCCCAGGCGCTGGCGGAAATCATGCTGGCGCGCGGGTGGCGGGTCAAGCTGTCGACCGACGCGCGCGGCGCCCGGTATACGGGCGCCTTCCCCGAGGGGGTCGAGATCGAGCAGGTCTCGGCCGCGACCTTCGACCGGGGCGGGCCGCTGGCCAAGCTGGCGGTGCCCTTCCGCCTGGCCTCTGGCGTGGTGTCGGCGATATTCGGAATGCGGCGCGACCGGCCCGACGTGGTCGTGGGCTTTGGCGGCTATCCCAGCGTGCCGGCCCTGACCGCTGCCTGGCTGCTGAAGCTGCCGCGCATGATCCACGAACAGAACGGCGTGCTGGGCAAGGTGAACACCTGGTTTGCGACGCGCGTCAATGTCATGGCCTGCGGCACCTGGCCCACGGATCTGCCCGAGGGCGTCGAGGGCATCCACACAGGCAACCCGGTGCGCCGCGCCGTGGCCGAACGGGCCGGGGCGGGATATATTGCGCCCGGGCCCTATCCGATGTCGATCCTGGTGATCGGCGGATCGCAGGGGGCGCGAACGCTGTCTGACGTGGTGCCGCCGGCGATTGCCGCGCTGCCGTTGGACATGGTGGGCAACCTGCGCGTCAGCCACCAGGCCCGCGACGAGGACGAGGAGCGCGTGGCGACCTACTATGCCGAACACGGGCTCACGGCGGATGTGCAGCCCTTCTTTCACGACGTTCCCGCCCGGATGAGCGAGGCGCAGCTTGTGATCTCGCGCTCGGGGGCGTCGAGTGTGGCAGACATCGCGGTGATCGGGCGGCCCTCGATCCTGATCCCATATCCGCATGCGACGGGCGATCACCAGGTGGCCAATGCGCAGGCGCTGGTGGATGCGGGCGCGGCGATCCGGATCCCGGAAAGCAAGTTGACCATCGAAAGCCTGACGGAGTCGATCCACGCGATCCTGTCGAATGAATCCGGGGCGATCCAGATGGTGCGCGGGGCACTGTCGGTGGCGAAACCCGAAGCGGCGGAACACCTGGCCTGGCTGGTCGAGGAACTGGCCGCGGGACGGATGACGACAGAATGAGCGGGGCCGGCACGACAGGCCGGGTGACAAGAACGATGGCGGCAGCGCTACGGGGACAAGACAAGAATAACCTCGAAAAAGGAGAGGCGGGACATGAAGGATCTGGAGCTTGAGCGGGGGGCCTGCATGACGGGGGCGACGAAACTGCCCGGAGACGTGGGTGCGATTCACTTCGTGGGCATCGGCGGCATCGGCATGTCGGGCATCGCCGAGGTGCTGCTGAACCACGGCTACAAGGTGCAGGGGTCCGACCTGAAGGCCTCCAAGATCACCAGGCGGCTGGAAGAGCTGGGCGCCCATGTCTTCGAAGGCCAGCGGGCCGAGAACCTGGACAAGGCCGAGGTGGTGGTGATTTCCTCGGCGATCAAGCCGGGTAACCCCGAACTGGACGAGGCGCGCCGCCGGGGCCTGCCCGTCGTGCGCCGGGCAGAGATGCTGGCCGAGCTAATGCGGCTGAAATCCAACGTCGCCGTGGCCGGGACGCATGGCAAGACCACGACGACCACCATGGTCGCCACGCTGCTGGACGCGGGCAAGTTCGACCCAACCGTGGTCAACGGCGGGATCATCCATGCCTATGGGTCCAACGCGCGCATGGGGCAGGGCGAATGGATGGTGGTCGAGGCCGACGAGAGCGACGGCACCTTCAACCGCCTTCCCGCGACCATCGCCATCGTGACCAACATCGACCCCGAGCACATGGAACACTGGGGCACGATCGAGAACCTGCGGCAGGGCTTTTACGACTTCGTGTCGAACATTCCCTTCTACGGGTTGGCGGTCTGCTGCACCGATCACCCGGAGGTGCAGGCGCTGGTTGGTCGCGTGACCGACCGCCGCGTGATGACCTACGGGTTCAACGCGCAGGCGGACGTGCGCGCCGTGGGGCTGACCTACAAGGCCGGCGTGGCGCATTTCGACGTGGTCTTTCAGCAGACCGGTGACAAGATCGAGGGCTGCACCCTGCCGATGCCGGGCGATCACAACGTGTCGAACGCCCTCTCGGCGGTGGCCGTGGCGCGGCACCTCGGGATGAGCGGGGACGAGATCCGCGAGGCGCTGGCCGGTTTCGGCGGCGTGAACCGCCGCTTTACCCGCGTGGGCGAGGTGAACGGCGTGACCATCATCGACGACTACGGCCATCACCCAGTGGAAATCGCCGCCGTGCTGAAGGCCGCGCGGCAGGCCTGCGAAGGCCGGGTGATCGCCGTGCATCAGCCGCACCGCTACACCCGCCTGCACCATCACTTCGAGGAGTTCTGTTCGTGTTTCAACGAGGCGGACGTGGTGGCCATCGCCGAGGTCTTTGCCGCCGGTGAGGACCCCATCGAGGGTGCCACGCGCGACGATCTTGTCGCCGGTCTGGTGCGCCACGGCCACCGCCACGCCCGCGCGATCCGCGACGAGGACGACCTCGAACGCCTGGTGCGCGAACAGGCGATGCCGGGCGATATGGTGGTCTGCCTCGGCGCGGGCACGATTTCTGCCTGGGCGAACGGGTTGCCGAAGCGGTTGGCGGCGGGGTAAACCCCGCCCTACGCGGTTTTGAAAATGGCCCCTTCGGGGGCTGTTTTTTTTGTTTTTTTGGGGGGGCATCATGCCAGAGGCATGCTTTGAACATGCCCCCGTCTCGCGAGGCGAGACTCCCCCAGAGGTATTTTCTGCCCAAAGAAGCTGGGGGTGGGGATTTGCCGTTGCGGTTCAGCGCCGGGGTGATGAAGCTGGTGGCATGAAGGCCGAGGAGATCAAGGACCGGGAAACGCTGGAGGCTTGGCTAAGGGGAAGGCCGCGGCGGGATTCTATCGTGATCGCGCATCGCGCGGCGCTGCGGGTGCTGCCGGTCTGGGGAGCGGCGATGGGGGAGGATTGGGCGCGGAAACGTGATTGGACAGTGCTCCCCCTGCTGCGCTGCGCTTTGGTATCTCATTTAGCCAGTCACGCTACCAACGTCGACTTTGCTGGTTTCGCGGTTGCCGCTGATGATTCCGCAGCGGACATCTGGGCCAGCGCTCTTAACATCGGTAGGAACAGCCCCGGTAGCGGGGCGTCAGCGGCTGCCGACGCAATACAATCTGGGTATCAAGCCGTGCAACTTGTTGGGGGCGCGAGTATTGAGACAGTTGCGCGTGTCATACGGACTGCTGAACAATTGGACGAAAGTCGGTCAATTCTATCAGCAACGAAATTGGATGCGCGATCTCTGGAAGAGGGTAAGAAGCTGTCGACCTGCCCCTTGTGGTATTGGCCCGATCACTCGCCCAAACCTTTCCGCTCAATGGAGCGGGACATGCTGGCTATCTGGGACGGTGATCCACCTGACCGCTGGGACTTCTGGCGGCGCTGGTGGGAGGGGGCGAAGACTGGGCAGCCGCTGGATCCGGAGTTGCAACTGGCCATCGTCAAGGGGGTCGACGAGGAGACTTGGAAAGACCCGGACAAGGTGGCGGCGCGGATTGCCGAGATTGAGGATGCCTTCAACACGGAAAGAGCAGCCGAGGACCGTCTGGATGAGGTGATCGCGGCGACGCCGAACGCCGAGCGCGTGGAAGGTAACCTGGATAGCGGGGCGCTGATCCTCGTCCCCGATTCAGGTATAGACGGCGCGCTTTTCGACTATGCCGCGCGCAAGGTGGCGGGGGCGATTTCCATCATCCGATTGGATGGGAGCAACCAATACACGGCCCTGGAGGCTGATCTGGCGATGCTGCAAGCCGCGTTGGAAGTGACGCCGGGTTTGCCATTGGAGCTTTTCGATGCATGTGCTTCTGCGACCGGCCGGTTGGTGCTTCGGTGCGAGATCGGTGACCTGCCGCCGCTCGAGAAAGATCCTGTGTTGACAGACTACAGAAACCGGTTGCGCGACGCGGGCGCCGATCTTTATGGCAATGATCCGCAGACCCAGTCTGTCGTGGCGGCCCGGAATGCGTTGGCCGGAAACGATGTTTTCCTTGAGCACCCTCGAGATGTAGGTGCCGCTGTAGAGGAGATCGGCCCGGCACTGGAAGGGCATTTGGCCACGGCTCTGCCTCGGGATGCGAAGATTGCTTCCGATCCAGCCGCGTCTGCGGAAGAGCGCAAACCAGCGACCTACCGGCTGGTCAGCCGCACGCTGCGGATTGCAAAGATTGCCGGATATGTGGTTGGTGGTGGCGCGGCAACAATCGTAGGAACAAAGGAAGTTCTGGAGGCGATTCCGGTGATCCAAGCCTCGCCGCATTTCCAGAAACTTGTCGAGCTTGCGTTGCGCTGGCTGGGGTTCTAGGAGCTCCGAAGGCCTTTTTCTGCAATTGCATCTATCGCAGGGGTTGTGCGGATCGCGCGGCTGGCGCATTCTATAGGCACCTCTGGGGGGCACGGAGGGCAGACAATGTCATTATCGCTGATCCTCGCCTGTGCCTGGGCCGTGCTGGCCAATGTGCTTGCGATGATACCGTCGCGCGACAACCACTGGACGCGCGCCTATGTGCTGATCGCGCTGGGGATCCCGTTGGTCGGCTATGTCACCTACCAGAACGGCCCTTGGATCGGTCTGTTCGTCCTCTTCGCGGGGATGAGCATTCTGCGCTGGCCGCTGCGCTACCTGTTCCGCTGGGTGCGGCAGACCGCAAGGTAGGGCGCTTCTGACTGGCGTGCGGCGCCGGAGATGGCGAGACTGTCGCCATACCGGAGGAGCTGCCCGATGATCTACCTGATACCCGCCCTCGTGGCGCTGGGTGCGCTTGGCCTTGGCTGGGCGCTTTTACGGTTCGGGATGGGGGCCGCGGCGGTGGTGCTGGCCTTGGTCCTGACCGGCGCTGGCGGCTGGCTGATCTCCCGCATGCAGATGGCGAGCGAGGGCTGGGACGCGCTGGGCTATGGCATTGGGCTGATGCTGGGGGTCCTGCCGGCCCTCGTGGGGCTGGGGGTTGGTGCGCTGATCGGTCTGGCCCGGCGGCACAACGCCGAGGCGGCGGCCGAGCGCAGCTGACCCCTTGCGGAACGGCGCGGCGCGGCCTAGCACCTTTGCCATGACAGAGCTTCCCGAACCGCGCGGCCGGCTGACCCCGGGCCGTCCCTTGAGTGAACTGACCTGGCTGCGCGTGGGCGGCCCGGCGGACTGGCTGTTTCAACCCGCCGACCTGGACGACCTGCAGGCCTTCCTGGCGGATCTTCCGGCAGAGGTGCCGGTCTTTCCGATGGGCGTGGGGTCCAACCTGATCGTCCGGGATGGCGGGCTGCGGGCGGTGGTGATCCGGCTGGGGCGCGGGTTCAACGGGATTTCGGTCGATGGAACCCGCGTGACGGCGGGGACAGCGGCGCTGGATGCGCATGTGGCGCGGCGCGCGGCAGAGGCGGGGGTGGACCTGACCTTTCTGCGCACGATCCCCGGCAGCATCGGCGGCGCGGTCAGGATGAACGCGGGTTGCTATGGGACCTATGTCGCCGATCACCTGGTCGAGGTGCGGGCGGTCACGCGCGCGGGCGAACTGGTGACGATCCCGGCGGGCGAGTTGAACCTGGCCTACCGGCAGAGCGAATTGCCCGAGGGCTGGGTGCTGGTCGAGGCGGTGTTCGAGGGGGCGCAGGGCGATCCCGAGGAATTGGCCGCGCGCATGGACGCGCAGTTGAAAAAGCGTGACGAGACGCAGCCCACCAAGGACCGCACCGCCGGCAGCACCTTTCGAAACCCGGCGGGGTTTTCCTCGACGGGCCGAGCGGACGATACCCATGACCTGAAGGCCTGGAAAGTGATCGACGAGGCCGGGATGCGCGGGGCCACGATGGGCGGGGCGCAGATGTCGCCCAAGCATTCCAACTTCCTCGTCAACACCGGCGGCGCCACGGCGGCAGAGCTGGAAGGGCTGGGGGAGGAGGTGCGAAAAAAGGTTTTCCAACACTCTGGAATAGAGTTACACTGGGAAATCATGCGGGTCGGTGAGCCGGCGCGCTGATTTGGGCCTCCGTTAAACGACAAGATCAAGAGCAGGGCCCGGCGACCACAGGCAGGTTGCACCAGTTTTTGCGGGATGACCCGCGGCAGAAAAAGGCGACGGGGGTGAACCCCGCGCGGTGGGACGTGGGCAATGCCCCTCGTTCATAATTTGGGGGCAAGGCCCCCAGGGCAGTTGAGGCGTTTTGGGGATGTCGAGCAGGACACTCCCGAAAGTGGTGGTGCTAAAGGGCGGACCCTCGGCAGAGCGCGAGGTTTCGCTGGTTTCCGGACGGGAATGCGCCGCCGCTTTGAGGGGCGAAGGCTATCAGGTGATCGAACTGGACGCGGGGCCGGACGTGGCCGCGCGCTTGCAGGAGGCCGCGCCGGACGTGGTGTTCAACGCCCTGCACGGGCGCTGGGGTGAGGACGGCTGTGTCCAGGGTCTGCTGGAATGGTTGCGCATCCCCTACACGCATTCCGGCGTGCTGGCCTCGGCCCTGGCGATGGACAAGGAAAAGACCAAGGAGGTCTACCGCAGCGCCGGGCTGCCGGTGGCGGACAGCTTGCTGGCGGGCCGGGACGAAGTGCAGGCGCGCCACGTCATGGCGCCTCCCTATGTCGTCAAACCCTACAACGAGGGCTCTTCGGTCGGGGTCTACCTTGTGCACGAAGAGGCCAACGGCCCGCCGGTGCTTGACGCGACCATGCCCGAAGTGGTCATGGTCGAGGCCTTCGTGCCCGGGCGAGAGCTGACGACCAGCGTCATGGGCGACCGGGCGCTGGGCGTGACCGATATCGTGACCGACGGCTGGTACGATTACGACGCGAAATACAAGGCGGGCGGATCGCGCCACGTCTGCCCGGCGGAGATCCCGCAGGAGATCACCGAGGCCTGCCTGGACTACGCCTTGCGCGCGCATAGGGCGCTGGGCTGCCGGGGCGTGACGCGGACCGATTTCCGCTGGGACGAGGCGCGGGGCCTCGACGGGCTGATCCTGCTGGAAACCAACACGCAGCCGGGCATGACGCCGACCTCTCTGTCGCCCGAGCATGCCGGGCTGATCGGCCTGACCTTCGGCCAGTTCTGCGCCTGGATGGTGGAGGATGCCTCATGCGATCGCTAGAGTTCCGCGAGGGCGACGATCCGCAGATGGCGCGGCTGGACCCGGGGGCATCGCGGCTGAAATACCGCATCGAACGGCTGATGCTGACGCCGTTCTTTCGCTTTTCGCTGCGGGTGCTGCTGCCGTTCGCCCTGTGCCTGGGTGCCGGGGCGGCCTGGTTCTCGGTCGAGGAGAACCGCGAGGATTTCAACCTGATGATCTCGGAGGTGCGGGCCGCGGTCGAGAACCGCCCCGAGTTCCAGGTGCGCATGATGGTGGTCGACGGGGCTGACGAGGCACTGATCGACATGATCCGGGCCGAATTGCCGATCGATTTTCCGATCAGCTCGTTCGACATGGACCTGGACCGGCTGCAACGCCGGGTGGTCGCGCTGGACGAGGTGAAATCCGCCGAGCTGCGCGTGCGCCAGGGCGGGGTGCTGCAGGTGGACGTGGTGCAGCGTCAGCCGGTGGTCCTGTGGCGGACCTCGGCCGGGGTGGACCTGCTGGACGAGGGCGGGATCTTTGTCGCGCAGGCCGAGCATCGCGCCGATTTCGCCGACCTGCCGGTGATCGCGGGGGACATCCTGCGGCCCGAGGCGGCGGCGGCGCTGAAAAAGCCCGCGGCGGACCGCTCCGAGGCAGAGGCCAAGCTGGCCGAGGCGGCGCAGGCGCGCATGGCGCTGGCCGTGGAGGAGGCCCTGCGCATGGACGCGCTGACCGGACCGATCCGCGACCGGCTGCGCGGGTTCGAACGGATCGGCGCGCGGCGCTGGGACGTGGTTCTGGACCGGGGCCAGCGCATCATGCTGCCCGAACAGGGGGCGGAACGGGTTCTGGAACAGGTGATCGCGATGGCGGTGACAGAGGGCGTCGACCTTCTGGCGCGCGACCTGGTCGCGGTGGACCTTCGGCTGCCACGGCGGCCGACGATACGAATGACCGATGCAGCCACGCAGGAGATGCGGCGCATCAAGGCGATCGAGGCGGGTAGGGAAGTCAAACAATGATCGAGCTGTACGAGTCCCAGAGGGCAATGCGGAACATGCGGCGCGCGGCGATGCAGCGTGGCGTGGTGGCCATCCTGGACGTGGGGTCGTCCAAGGTGGCCTGCCTCGTGTTGCGCTTTGACGGAACCGATCCCTCGGACGATGGCATCGGCTCGTTGGCGGGGCAGTCCGGCTTTCGCGTGATCGGCGCGGCGACGACGCGCTCGCGTGGGGTCTGTTTCGGCGAGGTGCAGGACATGGGCGCCACCGAGCGCGCCATACGCACCGCCGTGCAGGCGGCGCAGAAGATGGCCGGCATCCGGGTGGATCACGTCATTGCAGCCTTCTCGGGGGCCGAGCCGCGCTCTTATGGTCTTGCGGGCAAGTCGGACGTGCTGGGCACCACGGTGGACGAACAGGACGTGGCGCGGGTGCTGTCCGCCTGTGACGTGCCGGATTTCGGACCGGGGCGCGAGGTGCTGCACGCGCAGCCGGTGAACTTCGTGCTGGATCACCGCTCGGGCCTGATCGACCCGCGCGGACAGATCGGCAACGAGCTAGGCTGTGACATGCACATGCTGACGGTCGAGGCGCAGGCGATCCAGAACCTGGCCCATTGCGTGAAACGCTGCGACCTGGAACTGGCGGGGCTCGCCTCCTCTGCCTACGTCTCGGGCATCTCGGCGCTGGTCGAGGACGAACAGGAGCTGGGCGCCGCCTGCATCGACATGGGCGGCGGCGCGACTGGCGTGTCGATCTTCATCAAGAAACACATGATCTACGCGGATTCCGTCCGTATGGGCGGCGACCACGTCACCCGCGACATCAGCCAGGGGCTGAAGGTCTCGATGGCGACGGCGGAGCGGATCAAGACCTTTTACGGCGGTCTCGTGGCCACCGGCATGGACGACCGCGAGATGATCGAGATCGGCGGCGACACCGGCGATTGGGAACACGACCGCCGCACGGTGAGCCGCGCCGAGCTGATCGGCATCATGCGGCCAAGGGTCGAGGAAATCCTGGAAGAGGTGCGGGTGCAGCTGGACGCGGCGGGGTTCGATCATCTGCCGTCGCAGCAGATCGTGCTGACTGGCGGGGCAAGCCAGATCCCGGGGCTGGACGGGCTGGCCTCGAAGATCCTGGGGCAGCAGGTGCGGCTGGGGCGGCCCCTGCGCGTGCACGGCTTGCCGCAGGCCGCGACCGGGCCGGGCTTTGCGACGGCGGTAGGCTTGTGCCTGTTCGCGGCGCATCCGCAGGACGAATGGTGGGATTTCGAGATCCCGGTGGACCGGCTGCCGGCGCGCTCGCTCAAGCGGGCGGTGCAGTGGTTCCGCGACAACTGGTGAATTCGGTCGGCGGGGCGGGACTGTTTGCGGCTGGCGCCGCAAAGACGCC
>NZ_JARAMO010000264.1:0-18458 GCF_028807275.1 Mameliella sp. AT18 | reverse complement strand
CTTCTTGGCAAAAATACTCCGGGGGAGTCCCGCAGGGACGGGGGCAGCGCCCCCACCGATCTTTCGCAGAAAGATCGCCTCGGTTTCAGAAATCCAGGTCGGCATAATGGGCAGGCGGCGGGAACCCCGGCACCTGGTCGGCCAGGATGGCGCGGAAGGCCGGACGCGACTTGATCTTGGCATACCAGTCCTTGACCACGCTCGACCGGTTCCAGTCCACGTCAGAGATGTAGTCCAGCGCCGACAGATGTGCGGCGGCGGCGAAATCGGCCAGGGTCATGTTGTCGCCTGCCAGCCAGCGCCGGTGATCCAGCAGCCAGGCCATGTAGTCGAGGTGATACTTGATCGCCTTGGCCCCGGCCTTGACGTTGCCGCTGTCGGGGAATCCGGCCTTCATCACCTTCTTGTTGACCCGCTCGTACAGCAGTTTCGACGTGACCTCGTTGTGGAACTTGTCGTCGAACCAGCCGACCAGGCGGCGCACCTCGTAGCGGGCGTCGGCGGACCGCGGCATCAGCGCCGGTTCGGGGTATTTCTCCTCGATCCATTCGCAGATCGCCGCCGACTCGGCCATGATCTTGCCGTCGATGCGCAGCACCGGCACCTTTGCCGCCGGGTTGCGGCGCATGAAATCCGGGTCTTTCTCCCAGTAACGCTCCTCGACCAATTCGCATTCGATCTTCTTCTCGGCGAGGCTGAGACGGACCTTGCGGCAAAAGGGCGAGAGGGGGACGTGGTAGAGCTTGGCCATGACCTTCCAATGCCTGAGGGGAACCCCCTCTACTTGCCGTGAAAGCGGGCCGGGTTCAACGGGGTTGATCCGGGCAGGGGCAGACGCACTCGGTAATCCGCCCATTCAAGGCGCCTGAACCCTGTCCCGGCAGTCGCGGGGCGGCCCATTCAGGCCGCCCGCGTGCCTTATTCGGGGGCGGAACGGCGAATACGGTACTGGGTCTCGGGCGCGAAATCGCCTTCGATCACCGTTTCGCCGCCATCGGCCCAGCGGACCGCGATGCGCACCGCCTTGTCCGCGTCGCCCAGCCCGAAATGCGCCACCGGCGCATCGAAGGACATGAAACCGCCGCCAAGCTGGATTTCCTGCATCCGTGTCACGCCTTGCGAATCCGTCACCGTGACCTCGGCGCCGATGCCGTCGCGGTTGCCCTGCAGATCCTCGAAACTCACCGTCAGCGCCTTGTTGTCCTGCGCGTTGTTGCGGAAGACCGCCAGCGGCCCGTTCACTGTGTAGGTCACGATGTCCAGGTCGCCGTCGCCGTCCATGTCGAAGCGCGTCGCGGCGGCGGTCATCAGGTAATCCTCAAGCCCGAAGGGACCGGAGGATTCCACGAACCCCTTGCCGGTGTTGCGGAAGAACAGGTTCGACGGGCTGACCTCGTTCGGGACCCAGGTGCCGTTGACGATATAGACATCCTTCCAGCCGTCCTCGTCGAAATCGGCGATTTTTGTGTCCCAGCTCCAGCCGCCGATGTGCAGGCCCCAGTCCTTGGCCACATCCGCATAGCCGCCCGCGCCATCCGGCGTCAGCAGCACGTTGTAGTTCTTGATCTGCGGCAGGGCGGCATCCGCCTCCTGCGCCTCGATCGGGCGCGGCGGCTTGAAGTGCACCACGCAGTAGGAATGCGCCTTGACCTGGTCTTTGGGGATCATGTCGCAGATCGCGGCATCCTTGCGCTGGATCGCCAGGTCCTTGATCAGCATGGCCTTGCATTCCACCTGGTCGCGCCCGGTCAGTTCCTGGCAGCGGCTGGCATAGGTCGGGTCAAAGCTGTTGCCCGACTTGTACCAGGTCTTGATCGCCATGTTCTTTTCGCAGGTCGCCCGCAGGTCATCGCGCTTGATGATCGCGCAATAGTGTTCCAGCGGCTGCATCTTGAGGATGTTGGACACGCCCGAGGACCGCCCGGCGATCTGCGCCAGGTAAAGTTCCGGTGCGCCGTCGTTCATCAGGTCCGCCGTCTTGATCGCCATCGTCGTGGTGGTCGTATGCGGCATGGTTCCGTCCTGGTAGGTCACGGCGCGGAACCCGCCCTTGCCATCCCCCATGTAGAAATAGTCCGGAATCTCGAAGTCGTTGCCCAAAAGCAGGTCCTGGTTGCCATCCCGGTCAAGGTCTGTGAACAGCATCGACAGTGTCTCGCCGGGGATGCCGGGCAGCACGGTGTAGGATGTGCCCGTCAGCGCGCCGTCCTCGTTCCAGACCACGCGGTTGCGCGATTCCTCACCCGGGATGCGACGATACCATCCTGCGGACCAGTTCCCCAGGCCCAGGTCCAGGTCGCCGTCGCGGTCCGCGTCGCCGAAACTCAGCGCCATCGTCAAGAAGGTCCCCTCGGTGTTTTCCACCTTCTGCGGCGCACCGAACCCGTCGGGGCCGTTCATCATGACGAAATTGCCGCCCCGGTAGGTCGCCAGGAAGAGGTCACGGAACCCATCGTTGTCGATATCCACGATCGCCGCGTTGAAGACCGGCGCATTGGCCAGTTCGCCCAGGTCGATCTCCATCGGGGTGAACTGGCCGCTCCCGTCATTGGCGAACAGTCGCAGGCCCACCTCGGTCGAGGCGACCGCCAGGTCGATGTCGCCGTCATTGTCGATGTCGCCCGAGGCCAGGCTGCGGCCCTCCCAGAAGGGCGGCCACATGTCGGCCATCGTGAACTCGATCGGCTGGTCCAGCCCGATTTCCCAACCTTCAAGCCGGGTAAAGCCCCGGTCGGCGGCGGGCGAGGGATCTGCAAAGGGGCGCGGCTCGACGATGATGCGGGGCGCGTCTTCGGTGGTCACGGTCCAGGGATCGCCCTCGGCGGCCTCGGCGGCCCAGAGCAGGCGCTGCGGTTCCTGAACCTCGCTGGTCAGCAGGCGCAGCGCGCGGTCGGTCTGCCAGTCGTGGTAGTAATGCGCCCCGGCGCCTGCGAGGATGCCCAGCACGGCTATGCTGGCGCCCAGCTGGACGGCGGCCCGCATGCCCACGGATTGCGCGACGATGAAGAAGGAATAGATGCTGAAGCTGCCCAGGGTGAACAGCAGTGCCATCACGTAGCCGTGGCTGAGCCCGACCCCCAACAACGCCCCCGTGACAACCACGTCAAAGGCGATAGGCACCGGCAGAAAGACCCCGACAAGGCCGATCAGCACCAGCGCAACCAGGCTGAAGGCCAGTCCGGTGATCAGGTCCTGCGGCAGCAGCGTTGCGACCACGGCGCCCAGGATGCCTGCCAGCAACATCAGCGGCACGGTCATCTTGAAGATGTACCAAAGGTTCTTCAGGTAGCCGATGACCACGTCCTTGACGGCGTGGTGCACACCCGGCAACGGGGCTGGCGGCACGGTGGCCACGCGCTGCGCCGGGGGCAGCTCGGTTTCCGGCAGATTTCGGCAGATCAGCGGCACGACCACGAGGATGACCAGCAGGCTGAGCGCGATCTTGGTCACGGCCATGTAGACCGGCAGCAGGCTGAACAGCATGGTCAGCACGACCACGTTCAGTGTCGGCGAGGCGATCATGGCCGACAGGGTCGTTTCCGCCCTCAGGCCCCCGGAATACATCCCCCGTGCGATCGGTGCGGCACAGTTCACGCAGACGCCCAGCGGCGTGCCGATGACCAGGCCCAGGGCGCTGTTGGCGAAACTTCCCTTGAAGCTCTTGCGCCGCACATAGGGCGCGGCGGTCAGAAAGGCGGCGGCAAAGAGCACGCCGAAGGTCATGCCCTTCTTGTTGGTGTTGATCCAGTTCAGCGTCGACCAGAACATCCGCTCCAGCACGGTCATATCCTCGGTCAGGGCGAATTTCGCCTCGAAGCCCAGTGGGTCCTCCAACTGGATGGCGCCCGACATGATGGCCTTTTCCCCAAGCGCGGGGTAGCGCGATCCGGTCCAGAAGAGATAGGCCAGCACGACGACAATGGCCAATGCGAACCCCAGGCGCAGCCAGTCGGTGCGGGGGCTTTGGGTGTCCGAGATCATGTGTCCCTCTTGAATCCTGCCGACCTTCTGGCCGGTCTTTCACTTGGTGTTGCCGTGCCAGCCACAGGGCGTGGCCCGTGCACGGTGCATGCGGCGTGAAAACGCCCCGCCTGCGGGGGCAGACGGGGCGCGTGTCACACCCGTTTCATGGCGGAGGCACAGCCCCGCCCCCGGCTCAATCGACCTGGGTGGCCAGCGCTTCTTCCAGCACTTCGATCCGCTTGTTCAGCTGCGAAATGTAGATATGCGCGTGCTCCAGTTCGTTCAGCATGCCCAGGACCTTCTTGGTCAGGTCGTACTGGCCCGCCTCTGCGGTGGGGCCGACGTTGGGCAGGTAACCCAGGTCTTACATCAACTGCGCGCGGGCAGAGATCGGCAGGATATCGTAATCGGCGTCAAAAACCGCGTCACAGCCGATGGAACAGCTGCCCGTGGTGGTGATTGAGCCGGTGATCGTCAGGTCGCCGTTCGCGCCCAGCGTGAACTCTGCCGCGCCGCCGTTGCCGTTGATGATGAACCCGCCGCCGGCTGTGGCCAGCGCCCATTTGTCCGAGGTGTCGGTGTTCTGCATCCGCAGGCCCACCTCGCCGTTGTTGTCCAGTTTGATCAGGTTGCGCAGCGCCACCGACCCGTTGACCTCCTGGACATAGAGCGTCGCTGTGCCATCGGAGCGGCGCACATGCAGTGCCTCGCTGGGGGCGTCTGTGCCGATGCCGATCTCGCCGGTCGAATCGATGTAGAGGCTGTCCTCGGGGGCGCCGGGCTTGGCGCGGAAGAACAGGCGAGAGCCGTTGGTCACGTCGCGGATGAAGAAGTTGGCCTCGTTCGCGGCGATGTCGTAGACCTGAGGGGCGAACCCGTCCGACCCGTCCTGCTCGAGGCGCAGGGTGGGGGTGTTGCCCTCGACCACGTGGATGTCGACCACCGGCTGCGCGGTCTTGATGCCCAGGTCGCCATCGGCTTCGACGTAGAGAGAGTTGGCCGGCGCGCCGGCCTCGACACGGAAGGGGATGCGCCCGGTGCTGTCGTCCTGGAAGGCCAGGTAGTTCAGGCCGCCGTTGGAGCTGTCGTTGGCGACGATCTGCCAGTCGACACTGGGAAAGCTGCCGCTGTTCGACGTGTCCAGGAACTTGATCCGCAGGTTGTTTTCCTTCAGCCGCAGCGTGTCGAAGCCGAAGTTTTCGCCGTTCACGCAGTCGGTGCCGACGCACAGGCTGCCGTCCACGATCACATCATCGAGGAAAACCTGGTCAGCCGCGGCCTGCTGGCCGATCATCATGCAGGCGCCGAGGCCCGCCGCTGCAAGTCCACGGGTCGGGAAGCTGGCTTTGCTCATGTTCTTGTTCCTTTTGCGCCTTTGATGTCTTGAAATTCAGTTGTCGTCTTCGGTCATTTCGTCCGGGGTCGTTATGACGCCCCGCGAGACGATGAATTGACCGGTCAGGTAAAAGGATTCCGCGGCCATGTCGGATGCCAGGTCGCCGCGCCCGTTGTTCATCGGGTTCACGACCTTGACCTGCTTGTCCGTCGCCGCCGTCAGTTCGTAGCGATAAACCCCGTCCATCGCCTTGGCGCGGTCCAGCTCGAAGACCGGCGTGCCCGAAGAGGCAAAGACCGTCGTCACCTCACCCTGCGGAGAGACGACATCCAGCGTGGCATTGGTCAGGCCCAGCCAGTTCACGAACCAGAAAGCCGTCGAGTTGTGTTGCGCCACTGGATCGGCGGCCTGGGCCATGCCGGCCAGGCTGGTGGTCAGCGCGGTCGCGATGATGGGTATGTATCGGAAAATCCGCATATCTGTCCCGTGCAACGAAATCATGGGGCCGCGGCGGCACCGCGTCCCGTATCTGAGCGAACTATGCATCGTCATGTTACGTTTGGTCAAGGAAATCACGCGTTTTGCGTGTATTTCTAATTTTCGGCATCGCGCCACTCGGACCATTTCGCCTCAGCCCGTTTCTGGGCTTCGTTGACCTGGTCAGCGGTCATGCGGGCGCTCCATTGCGCGTTCAGCCCGGTGGCGCCGTCAAAACCGGCGGACCCGGCAAGGACAAGCCACATCTGCCCGATGACATAGTCCTGTGGCACACCCGAACCCCGGAAATACATCATGGCGAGGTTGGCCATCGAGGGCGCATGCCCGGCCTCGGCGGCCCGGCGCAGCAATGTGGCGGCCCGGATCGCGCTGCGCGGGTCTGTGGTGCCTTGCTGCAACATCATGAAGGCCAACTGGAATTCCGCCACCGGGTCGCCACTGCGTGCGGCCCGTTCAAGCACCTTCAGGCCCGCCTGGTCCGTGGGAGGAGGGGCCAGCCGGGGATCGTAGATCACCTGCGGCGATTGCGCGCCCTTCGTGCCGCCGCCTTCGCCGCCACGCCGATAGTACTGCATGGCAAGCGCGTCGCTTTGCGGAACGCCAAATCCGTTCTCGTAAAGGACGCCGAGGTTGGTCAGCGCCTGCGGCAGCCCCTGGTCCGCGGCGGCCTTGAAAAGGTCGGCGGCCCGTTCATAGTCCTGCGCGACGCCGTTGCCCCGGACATACAGCAACCCAAGGTTGTTGAGCGCGCGCAGGTGTCCCTGGTCTGCGGCCTGGCGATAAAGCCTTGCGGCCTCTTCGAAGTCCTGTGGTACGCCGGTGCCGTTCTGCAGCAGTACGGCCAGGCTGACCGCGGCCTCGACATGGCCTGCCTGCGCGGCCCTGCGATAGAGATCGGCAGCACGCGCCAGGCTGGCATCGTCAGTTTGCGTGCTTTCCAGAACCAGCCCCAGGTCGTGCAGGTGCTCTGCCGCGCCGCCCTTGGCCGCGCGTTCCAGCAGTTCGATCGCCCGGGGGATGTCGCGGGGCACGCCAAGGCCCGCATGGTGCAAGCGGCCAAGCCGGTTGGCGGCCTGCAGGCTGCCCGCCTCGGCGGCCAGGCCATACCAGCGCGCCGCCCGGGCAAAGTTCTGCACCACTCCGTCGCCGGTCTCGAACCGTTCGGCCAGCGCCAGCTGCGCGGCCATGTCCCCGGCCTCTGCCGCCGTGCGCATGGCCGCCAGCGGATCGGTCTGCGCCTGGACCGCGGGGCTGACCAGGGCCAGCGTGATCGCCAGCGCGGAAACGGCGGCGCGCACGGTCAATTCCCCCCGAGCGCCGGCCCGCGCTCTGCGTCGGCCTCGAACCAGGCGCGGGCGGCGGCCTGGGCCTGTGCCAGCTGTTCGGGTGTCATCAGGTTTCCCAGCACTTCGCGTTGCTCGGGCGCGTCCGGATGGCCAAAGGTGGCGGCGATGTTGTACCACTTGTGCGCCTCGACATAGTCCGGCGCGCCGCCGTGATCGCCGCGCGCCAGCAGGCCTGCCAGCGCGAACTGCGCCGGCCCGTTGCCCAGGTCGGCGGCCGAGCGCAGCAGGGCGACGGCCTCGTCCCGGTGCGCCTCGTCGCTGTCCAGCAGGTGCCGCCCCAATGCCGATTGCGCAGCGGGATCGTCCGCCTCGGCGCGGGCTTCCAGCCAGGTCAGCGCCTCGGCGTTCCCGGCCCGCAGCGCGGCCAGGACCCAGGGCACGGCGCGCTGCGGCGCGACGCGCCCGTCCAACTGCCCGGCGGCGGCCAGCCGTCCCAGCTCGACCCGGGCCAGCGCGTCGTCATCCGTTTCCAAAGCGCGGGTATAAAGCGCCACTGCCGTGTCGAAATTCGCCGTCACCCCTGTGCCCGTCTCGTACATGCGGGCCAGTGCCACCATCGCCCGGCCCAGTCCATGCTCTGCGGCCCGGCCGTACCAGAGGGCCGCCTGCGTCATGTCCTGTGGCAGAGTCTGCCCGGCGGCAAAGGCATAGCCAAGGTTGCTCATCGCGCCCGCGTCGCCGGCCTGCGCCGCCTGTCCCAGCCAGCGCAGCGCCTCTTGCGGATCGGCGCTCACACCGTCGCCGGTCAGGTAGCGCGTGCCCAGCATCCGCTGGGCCAGCACATGCCCCGATTCTGCGGCGCGGCGATACCAGTCCAGCGCCTCGGCGCGGTTGGTCACGGGCGTGTCGGCCGTATCCAGCAGGGTTGCCAGTTGAATCTGTGCATCCGCGATCCCCTGTCCGGCGGCGGCGCGCAGCCAGCGTATCCCCTCGTCGCGGTCACCCGTTTCGCTGTTGAGATGGATCGCGGCAAGGGCGAACTGCGCCTGGGCATGGCGCTGTTCGGCGGCGGCCAGCAGCCAGTTGTACGTGGCATCCGTGTCGCGTTCGACCCCGTCGCCGTTCTGGTACAGCAGGGCCAGCAGGTATTGCGCCTGGGCATCGCCACGCGTTGCAGCCCGGGTCAACAGCTCTGCCGCGCGGGTCGCGTCCCGTTCCGGCCCGCCGGGGACGTTGCTGAGGTAGAGCCGCGCCAGCAGGGTCGCCGCCTCGGCGTGGTTCTGTTCGACCGCCCGTTCCAGCCAGAGCGCCGCGCCCTTGGGATCGCGCGGGCCGCCGCGCCCCTCGATCAGGATGCGGCCATAGCGGTACTGTGCCAGGGCGGTGCCGGTCTCTTCGGCCAGCACCTTCAGCCCCTGCCGCACGGTCACGAAATCGCCCCGGTTCCAGGCCTGTTCGATCTTGGCCATCTCGGGCAGGTCCTGCGCCTCGGGAGGCGGGTCGGCGGCGTCCTGTGCTGCCAATGGCAGCGGGGACAGCGCCAGTGCGCTGGCCAGGACGGCAGAGAGGAAGGGGCGGCAAGAGGTGGTCATGGCGGCTCCGTTTCACGGGCAGGTCGTGGCGCCCGACCCTAACGATCCTGACGCGATGTGCGAGCGGTTTATGCGCCTAGAGGATGGTTTCGCGCAACAGCCACAGCAGGCCGGCACTGGCACAAAGCGCGGTGCCGAAGGGCAGCGGCAGGTCGCCTTTCGGCGCGCGGTGCCGCAGCAGGGCCGTGGCCAGCGCCATCAGCGCCGCGACCAGAACCAGCAGGGGCAACTGGGCGGGGCCGGTCAGCGCGCCAAGGCCTGCCATCAGCTTGACGTCGCCCAGCCCTAGCCCCTCGCGCCCGCGCAGGGCGGCATAGGCGATGCGCAGCGCCATGAAACTGCCCGCACCGATCAACCCGCCCGCCAGCGCCCACAGCAACGCCCCCTGCACCAAGGCCACGCCGAGGCACAGCGCCGCCAGCGCGGCTGTCAGGGCATCGGGCAGGCGAAAACTGCGCAGGTCGCTGACCGCCAGCGCCAAGAGCAGCCACAGCAGCAGGGCCGAGCACCAGATCTCCCACCCGGTGCCGCCGCGCAACAGGGCCAATACGGCAAGTCCCAGCGCCGCCAGTTCCATCAGCCAGAGCCAGCCGGGCACCGGCGCCCCGCAATGGCGACAGTGCCCGCGCAGCAGGGGAAAGGACAGAAGCGGCACCAGATCACGCAGGCCCAGCCGCGCCTTGCAGGCACGACAGTGTGACGGCGCCGTGACCACGTCCTCGCCGCGCGGCAACCTGTCCGCCAGCACCGCCATGAAGGAGCCGGCGGCAGGGGCTATCAGCAACAGGAAAAGGGTCGAAAAGACGTCCATTCCGGCCCTCCCTGCCGTGCATCCCGCCTGCGTGGCGGCGATTGTCTGCCCCGGGGTTCTTGGCTAGGATCGCCGCAAAACGTCAAGAGGCGCCTTGGGCGCAGGGGAGCATATGAGCGATACTTCACAGGCCGCGCCGCGCCGTCCCGCCGACGCGGGCTTTTCCCTGCTCGAACTCATGGTGGTGGTTGTCATCCTGTCGATCCTCGCGCTGGTCATCGTGCCACGCGTCATCGACCGGCCCGACCAGGCCCGTGCCGCCCGTGCGCAATCGGACATCGCGGCGATCCAGGCGGCGATCAATCTCTACCGGCTGGACAACTTCCGCTATCCGACCACCGACCAGGGGCTTGCGGCGCTGGTCAGCCGCCCCTCGTCGGATCCCGTGCCGGCCAACTGGGCCTCGGGCGGCTACATGGACCGCGTGCCGCAGGACCCCTGGGGCCGGCCCTACCAGTACCTGCAACCGGGTGTGCACGGCGATTTCGACGTCTTCACCTATGGCGCCGACGGCGTGCCGGGCGGCACCGGGGCGGATGCGGACATAGGCTCGTGGACGGGGGGCTGAGATCCGGCGACGCGGGGTTCAGCCTGCTGGAGCTGATGGTCTCGGTCGCCGTGCTGGCCGTGCTGGCAGTGGGCGTCGGCCTGTCGACGGGGGCGGCGGTGCCCGGCGCCGAACGCGACGCGCAGCGGTTCCAGCGGACGTTCGACCAAAGCTGGGCGCTGGCGATCCTGGCACGGCAGGAACAGGGGCTGGAGATCACGCCACGTGGCCTGACCCTGTCCCGGCACACTACCGACGGCTGGGACGAGACGCGGAGGCTCTTTGACTGGCGGGGGCAGGCGCGGCTGGTCTCTTCGACGCCGATGCCCGCAGGCACGCCGCGCATAAGGCTGCGCGCCGATGGCGGGACCAGCGCCTTTGCGCTGACCTTCTCGGGCGGGGGGGAGGTCTGGGGCTGTGCCAGCGATGGATGGAGCAGGCTGACATGCGCCCCCGAGTAGGCCGCGCCACACAGGGCCTGACCCTGCTGGAGCTGGTGATCGCCATCGCCATCCTGTCGCTGGGCACGATGGCCACGCTCAAGGCCACGGGACAGGCGCGGTTTGTCCTTGGTGGGGCAGCCCCTCGCGTTCTGGCGCAACTGGCGGCGGAAAACCGGGCCGAGGCGCTGCGCCTGCCCGGTGCCGTGGACCTGCCCGACACCGTGACCCTTGGGCCTTACCTGTTTCGCGTCGAAACCCGTCGCCGCGCCACCGCTGCCGGGCTGATCCGCGCCGACATCACGGTGACATCCTCCGAGGGGCCGGGGGCGACGCTTGTCACTTTCCTGCCCGGCGGAGGGGCACCGCGATGAAGGGCACGCGCGGGCTGACGCTGATCGAACTTGTGGTGGCAATGGCGCTGTTTTCGCTGGTTGCGGTGATGGGAATGCAGACCCTGAACGGCACCATCCGCACCCGCGACGCGCTGGGTGGACGGGATGACCGGGACCGGGCGCTGGCGGTCGCATTGGCCCTGTTGCGCAGCGATCTGGACCGCGCCGCGCCGATGGTGTTTCACGCTCCGGACGGCCCCCCGCAATCGGCGCTCACCTTCAATGGGAGCGTCCTGGCTTTGACGGTTTCGGCGCTGGACGGCACAACCGCGCCTTTCCAGCGGGTCGAATGGCGATATGACCGGGCGACCGGCGGACTGTCGCGCGCGTCCTGGCCGGTGTCTGCCCCAGCCAGTGCCGCGCAGCGCAGCCCCGACCGGGTGTTCCTGACCGGGGTCGAGAGCGTTCGCCTGCGCAGCTACTGGGAGGCGCAGGGGTGGGTCGAGGGGGCAGGCGGCGGGCTGATCGGCCCCGCAGCCGACGCTCCGGATGCCCTGGACGAGGATCGCACCTTTGCCCGCGTCGCCAATCTCTATTCCGATGCCCTGCCAAGCGCAGTCGAATTGACCTTCAACCTCGACGGGCTTGGAGAGATCCGCCTGCTGGAGGCGCTGCCATGAGTGCGACGCGCGGATCGGTCCTGGTCAATGCGCTGGTGCTGGTGGGGGCGCTGGCGGCCGTGGCGACGGTGCTGCTGGTGCGCGCCGGGCACAGCGTCGAACGCCAGCGTGCCTGGCAGGGGGCCGCGCAGGCAGAGGCCTATCTGGACGGGGTCGACTCGCTGGCGATTTCGCTGCTGCAAGGCGATCCCGGCCCCGCCGACCACGCGCAAGAGGCCTGGGCCCAGCCGATCCGGGATGCCGAACTGGATCGGGCGCGGGTCAGCGGCGGGATCGCGGATTTGCAGGGGCGGTTCAACGTCAACTGGCTGGCGGTGCCAGAGGACGTGCAGGCGCATGAGGCATTTGCACGGCTGCTGGGCGGGCTTGGCCTGCCACAGGAGACGGGCCGCGCGATCCGGGACTTCCTCTCCCCCGGCGGCCCGGCCGATGCGGCGGCCTATGCCGCGATGCGGCCAAGGGGCGGCCCGATCAAGGACCCCGCTCAGCTCCGGGCCATTCCCGGCCTGACGGACCGGCAATTCGCCCGCCTGTCGCCGCTGATCGCGGCCCTGCCCAGCGACACGCGGCTGAATGTGAACACCGCCCCGCCCGAGGTGCTGGCCGCCTGGCTGCCACAGATGACCGGCGCGCAGGCGCGGGCGTTGGTGGCGGCGCGTCAGCGCAGGCCATTCGGTTCAGTCTCGGACCTTTTGCTGGCCTTGCCGCCCGCAACGGCGGCCGAGGTCGACGACACGCGGCTGACCGTGGGCAGCGACTGGTTCATGGCCCGCGCCACGGTTGACTTCGAGGGGCGGCGCCTGTCGCGGCGCACGGTCTTGTACCGCCAGCGGCTTCCCGTCGGGGTGCGGGTCGATTATCGTTTGCCGGATGGCTGATTTGGCAGAGTTTCCCTTACCGCCGGACGACCCCGGCCTGGCCACCGCGCCTGTCGGTGGTCCCGTTCCGCGCGGGCGGTACGTCGCGCTTGTGCCGGGCGAGGCGGTGCCGCTGGTCACGCTGGACCTGCCGGGCCGGTTGCGCGGTGTTGCGCGCGAACAGGTGGCACAGCGGCAACTGGCGGACCTGCTGGGGCCAGAGGCCGGCGCCTTGCAGATGCGGCCCTTTGCGCTGGACGGCAATGCCGAGGGCTGGACCCGCGTCCTGGTGGTGGACCGCGCGACGCTGGAGCGCTGGCGCGGGCAGGTGGGCAAAGGCTGTGTCGCGGTGCTGCCCGACTACCTGGCGCTGCCGGTCGACGAGACATGCTGGACCGTTGCGGGAACACCCGACCGACTGCGCGCGCGCTTTGGTCCGGCGGATGGCGTGACCACCACCGAGGCTGCGCTCTGTCTGCAGGCCGAGGCGATCATCGCGCGGGACGGTGCTCCGGAGCGTGTCCACCGCTATGGCCCGCCCTTGCCGGAGTTCGAGGCCTGGCTTGCCGCGCGGGACATTCCCGTGGTTGCGGGGGCGCCGGACAAGCGGGTGGACCTGCGCGCCTTCTCGCGCGGGGAAACTGGGCTGGACCTGCGGGCCGACCCGCAGGCCGCACGCGGGCGGCTGCGCCGACAGCTCTCCGCCTGGCGCTGGCCGGTCCTGACCGGGGCCGTGGCCGCCGGGCTCTGGGCCGCGGCGCAGATCGCAGTGATCCGCGCCACCGAGGCGGAGACCGCCGCACTGACCGCCCGCGCGATGGAGCTGACGCGGGCCGAATTTGTCACCTCCGGGCCGATCCTCGACATGCGGGTGCAGATCGCCCGTGCGTTGGCCGAGCAGCGCAGCGCGCTGCGCGCCCGCAGCGGGGACAGTTCTCCGCTGGATCTCTTTGCCGGGGCGGCGCCTGTCCTGTCCGGTGCGGGGGTGCGTCTGGACACCGTGGCCTGGGCGCCGGACGAGGGGCTGCAACTGGTGCTGGAGATGGGCGATTTCGCGGCGGTCGATGCGCTGGTCGACAGCCTGGCCGCCGAGGGGCTGCGGATCACCGTGCGCGACGCGCGGCTGGGCGGAAAGGGGGGCGTTATCGCCGACCTGACGATCCGGGAACCGGAGCAGGGCGGATGACCGGGCGCATGGTGGAACATCTCTTGCGCCTGACGGGGCGGGAACGGCTGTTGCTGGGGGTCATGGCGCTGGTGCTGATGCTGGGCGCCGGGGTCGGCCTGCTCTGGCCGCTGGCGGAACGGCGCGCGGCTTCTGTCGCGGCGCTGGAAGAGGCCCGTGCGCTAAATGCCTGGGTCGCGGCGCGGGCCGAGGATGCCCGGTTGCTGCGCTCGGCCGCCGGGCCGGGACCGGCAGAGCCGATCGGGCTGGCCGCGGTGCAGCGCAGCCTCGACAGCGCGGGGCTGTCCGGCAATGTCGCCACGCTCTCGGCGCGGCAGGGCGGCGGGATCGAAATGCGGTTCGCGGCGGTCAGCTTCGACGTGTTGATCGGCTGGCTGACGCAGGTCGAACCGGTCTGGGGCTATCGTTTCGCGGGCTTCCGCCTGGACCGTGGCGCGGAACCCGGGCTGGTGGATGCGCGGATCGAGGTCCTGCCCTGAACGCCTATTTCTGGCCGATCTTCGGTTCCGTCCCGGCGCGCAGCCGGGAGAGGTTGGCCGAGTGCCGCCACCAGACCAGCGCCGCCAGCAGGACCGCGCTGACCAGCAGGTCCGCGCGTCCGGTGATCAGCATCCAGACCGGCGCCCCCGCCGAGGCGGCCAGCGCCCCCACCGAGGAAATGCGCGACAGGTAGGCCGCCGCCGCCCATGTGGCGCAGCACAAAAGGCCGATGGGCCAGGCCAGCACCAGCATCAGGCCAAGGAAGGTCGCCACCCCCTTGCCGCCCTTGAAGCGCAGCCAGACCGGAAAGCAATGGCCGAAAAAGGCCGCGACACCCGCCGCCTGCACAGCGATGCCGTCCGCCTCGAAGGCGCGGGCGATCAGCACCGCCGCCGCCCCCTTGCCGCCGTCCAGCAGCAGGGTCGCCAGTGCCGCCCCCTTGTTGCCGGTGCGCAGCACGTTGGTCGCGCCGATGTTGCCCGACCCGATCTGGCGCAGGTCGCCCAGGTTCATCGCCCGGGTGATCAGCACGCCAAAGGGGATCGACCCCAGCAGGTAGCCAAGCGCGGCCCAGAGGATCACCATGCCGCTCATGCCTCGAACACCCGCGTGCCGCCGACCCATGTGCCCAAGACCCGGCCTTGCAGGCGGGCACCGTCAAAGGGCGTGTTCTTGGATTTCGAGCGCAGCTTGAACCGGTCCAGCACGATGGGCTTGTCTGCGTCGAACATCACCAGGTCGGCGGGTGCCCCCGCTGCGATCCGTCCGCAATCCAGCCCCAGCCGTTTCGCGGGGTTCAGCGACAGGGCGCGGAACAGCGTCGGCAGATCCAGTTCGCCACCATGGTATAGCCGCAAGAGCACCGGCAGCATGGTTTCCAGCCCCACGGCGCCGCTGGCGGCCTCTTCGAAGGGCAGGCGCTTGCTCTCTTCGTCCTGCGGGCTGTGATAACTGCCGATGATGTCGATCAGCCCGGTACGCACCGCCTCGACCACCGCCTGCCTGTCTTCCTCGGAGCGCAGCGGCGGTGTGACCTTGAAGAAGGTCCGGTAATCGGCCACGTCCATCTCATTCAGGGTCAGGTGATGGATGGACACCCCGGCGGTGACGTCAAAGCCGTTGGCCTTGGCGCGTTCCAGTGCGGGCAGGGCGCGGGTGGTGGTGATCTTGTCCGCGTGGTAGCGCACGCCCGTCATCTCGACCAGGGCGATGTCACGGTCCAGCCCCATGCGTTCCGCCATCGGAGAGACCGAGGGCAGTCCGCGCAGGCTTGCGAATTTTCCGCTTGTCGCGGCGGCCCCCTGCGACAGGCCCGGATCCTGCGGGTGGCCGACGACCAGCGCATTCAGCGAGCGGGCATAGGTCATCGCCCGGCTGAGCACCTTGGTGTCACTCACCACGTTGTTGCAATCGGTAAAGGCCACGGCCCCGGCATCCAGCAGGAACCCGAACTCCGTCATCTCGCGGCCCTGCCGGCCCTTGGTCAGCGCCGCCATCGGCAGGACGTTGACCGGCGTTTCCTCGATCGCGCGGCGGCGGATGAACTCCAGCGTTTCCGGCGTGTCGATGCAGGGCTGCGTGTCGGGGCGCGTGACCATCGTGGTCACCCCGCCCGCCGCCGCCGCCTGACCGGCGCTGCCATAGCTTTCCTTGTGCCGCTCGCCGGGTTCGCAGACCTTCACCCCGATGTCGACGATGCCGGGCGCCAGGAAGGCATTGCCCGCGTCGACCCGATCCGGCTGGATGTTTCGCGCGCGAAACATGCCTTCAAAATCAGTGCCTTGCGTTAAGATTTCGGTAATCTTTCCGCTTTCGATCAGGAGCGCGCCGGAGGTGATCTCCCCGGCTTCGGGGTCGATCAGGCGGGCGTTGTGGATCAGGGTCTGGGTCATTCTTGGCCTCTCGGGCGGGCGGCCTCGATCCGGGCGATGGTTGCCTGCGGATCGGCCTGGAACTTGATCAGGTGCTTGTCGCCGGTTTTCGTGACGATCTGGACGGCGGCACCGATGGCGCGGATCTTCTCGACCTGGTCCAATGGCACGCGGCGCTCGCCGGGGCCTGCAAGTACGCCATCCTCCAGCCGCCAGGCATGGCCCAGTTCCTCGTCCATCAGGTACCAGCCGCGCAGGGCGACGGCGGCCAGCCCGCCGATGGCGCCGGTCCAGACATGCGCGTTGCCGAGCGCCCAGAGGATCGCCATGCCAAGCGCCATTGCAATGGCGGCCATGATCCAATGGGTGCGGATATAGGTGGCGCGGTCGGGGGTGAAGGTCATGTCCGGCCCCGCTGGATGCCGCGCATCAACCCGTAGACCTTGCGCGCCTCGTCGATGTCATGAAAGCCGATGCGGGTCTCGTAGCTGCCCTTCTTGCCGCGCCGCCATTCCGAGGCGAAAATCACCGAGCCCGGGATGCCATCCTCCAGCGTCAGCTGGTTGTCCGGGGTGATCGCGTAGCTTTTCAGCTGCTTTCCCTTCAACGGCAGTTCGGTGGCGATGAAGGCGCGGGTGTCTGTTAGCGTGTACCAGGTGTGGCGGCGCAGGTAGGGGCGGCCCAGAAGCGGCCAGCAGATGATCCCGAGACCGACCATGAAATGGATCATGCCGAAGACCCAGAACAGCCCGCCCACGCCGGAGACAAGCGCCATCCAGACCAGCGCGAAACCGGCGAAAAACGTGCCGAAGACCATGAGGAGGATATCGCCGATGCCCAGCCGGATGCGGGCACCGGGACGGCCCTGCCAGAGGATCGTCTCGCCCGGGTCGAGCAGCCCCTCCCACCCGCATTGTGGGGCCTGGTCCTGCACGTTCATCTCACGCCTCCCATCTCATACCAGCGCCAGCCAGAGCACCAGCGCCAGGATCAGCGCGACGGCGGCGAGGATGAGTTTCAGAAGGGGCGAGTTGCCGCTGCTACGTCGCGCGGCGGGCTGTGCGCCACCCTGGCCCCGGGCCGCCCTGGATACCGGGTTGGCGCCGCCTGCGGTGGGGCGCGCCTCGCCGTAGCTGCCAACGAGGGTCAGCGGCGGCGCGATGGTCAGCTCCTGCGAGGTGCCGTCAAAGGCCTGCGGCGGCAGTACCACCGCATGTCCCTTGAGCCTGTCGATGCGTGCGCGGTCCTTTTCCAGCGCGCAGGCAGGCACGTCGTAGGCCGCCGAGAGATACTGCGAGAGCGTCATTTCGCCCAGGTCGCGGATCGAAACCACGTCGACAAAGCTTTCGCGCAGGCGCGTCGCGCCAAGCGCGTATTTCAGCGGCCATTCACCCGTACCCGCCATCTGCGTGAAACGCTCGACCGCCTCGGGGGGCAAGTCGAGATGGGTGAGGTAAAGCGTTGTGCGGTCAGACCCGTTGACCTGCACCCTGGTCATGTCATCACCTCGGTCGGACGGGCGCGCAGGTTGCGGGCCAATAGGTCCATCGCCGCCATGCGTACGGCGACACCCATCTCCACCTGGTCCTGGATCACGCTGCGGTTGATGTCATCGGCCAGGGTGCCGTCGATCTCGACACCGCGGTTCATCGGGCCGGGGTGCATGACGATGGCGTCTTCCCTGGCGTGGCTCAGCTTTTCGGCGTCCAGCCCGTAGCGGTGGTAGTACTCGCGTTCCGAGGGGATGAAGCCGCCGTCCATGCGTTCCTTTTGAAGGCGCAGCATCATGACCACGTCCACGTCCTTCAACCCCTCGCGCATGTCGTCGAAGACCTCGACGCCAAAGGCGTCGATGCCCGAGGGCATCAGGGTCGGCGGGCCGATCAGGCGGATGCGGTTTTCCATCTTGTGCAGCAGCAGCAGGTTGGACCGCGCCACGCGGGAATGGGCGATGTCGCCGCAGATGGCGATGGAGAGCCGATGCAGCCGCCCCTTTGCCCGGCGGATGGTCAGCGCGTCAAGGAGCGCCTGGGTGGGATGTTCGTGCCGCCCGTCCCCGGCGTTCAGCACCGCGCAGTTGACCTTTTGCGCCAGGAGATCGACCGCGCCGGAATGCGGGTGGCGCACCACCAGCAGGTCGGGGTGCATGGCGTTCAGCGTCATGGCGGTGTCGATCAGGGTTTCGCCCTTCTTGATGCTGCTGGCCTGCATCGCCATGTTCATCACGTCCGCGCCCAGCCGTTTGCCCGCAAGTTCGAAACTGGCTTGGGTGCGGGTGGAATTCTCGAAGAACATGTTGATCTGGGTCAGCCCGGCCAGCGCATTGGCGTGCTTGTCGCGGCGGCGGTTGAAATCGACATATTGATCGGAGAGGTCGAGGATCGTGGTGATCTCGTCCGGGCGCAGGGGCTCGATCCCCAGCAGATGGCGGTGGTCGAAGCGCATTCGGGTCCCTCGGTGGCGTTCTGGACCTTTTATGTAGGGTGCCGTTGCGGGGCAAGGCCCCCGGCAGGCCCGAGGGCGCGCCGCGTGGCGATGTTGCGTGGGGGTATTTTCGCCAAGAAGAAACAGGGGCG
>NZ_JARAMO010000263.1:0-1571 GCF_028807275.1 Mameliella sp. AT18 | reverse complement strand
GACGAGGCTCCCGCCGCCGAGGCGCCGAAATCCGTGGCGGCCACCGGCAGCGCCAGCGGCCCCGGCGATGTGCATGCCGAGGTGGTTGTGCTGGGCTCTGGCCCTGGCGGCTATTCGGCGGCCTTCCGTGCCGCCGACCTTGGCAAGAAGGTGGTCATGATCGAGCGCAACCCGACGCTGGGCGGTGTCTGCCTGAACGTGGGCTGCATCCCGTCCAAGGCGCTGTTGCACGTCGCCAAGGTCATCACCGAGGCCGAGGAGATGGGCGCGCACGGGATCAGGTTCTCCAAACCGGAGATCGACCTGGACGAGTTGCGCAGTTTCAAGGACGGGGTCGTCGGCCAGTTGACCGGCGGGCTGGACGGCCTGTCGAAGGGGCGCAAGGTGCAGGTCGTGCGCGGCTATGGCAAGTTTACCGGGCCGAACATGATCGAGGTGCAGGGCGAGGACGGGGTCAAGACCGTCTCCTTTGACCAGTGCATCATCGCCGCCGGGTCGGAACCCGTGGCGCTGCCCTTCATCCCGCATGACGATCCGCGGGTGATCGACTCGACCGGCGCGCTGGAATTGGCCGACATCCCGCAACGGATGCTGGTGCTGGGCGGCGGGATCATCGGGCTGGAGATGGCCTGTGTCTATGACGCGCTGGGATCGAAGATCACCGTGGTCGAACTGATGGACCAGATCATTCCGGGCGCCGACAAGGACATCGTCAAGCCGCTGATGACCCGCATCAAGGGCCGGTACGAGAACATCTTCCTCAAGACCAAGGTGACGGCGGTCGAGGCCCTGGACGAGGGCCTGAAGGTGACCTTCGAGGACGACAAGGGCGAGAGCTTTTCCGATACCTTCGACAAGGTGCTGGTGGCCGTGGGGCGCAAGCCCAATGGCAAGCTGATCGACGCCGAGAAGGCCGGTGTTGGGGTGGACGATCGTGGGTTCATCGGCGTGGACAGCCAGCAGCGGACCGGTGTGAGCCATATCTTTGCCATCGGTGACGTGGTGGGCCAGCCGATGCTGGCGCACAAGGCGGTGCACGAGGGCAAGGTCGCGGCCGAAGTCTGTGCCGGGGAAAAGCGGCATTTCGATGCCAAGCTGATCCCCTCGGTGGCCTACACGGATCCGGAAGTGGCCTGGTGCGGGCTGACCGAGACCGAGGCCAAGGCGAAGGGCGTCAAGTACGAGAAGGGCGTGTTCCCCTGGGCGGCGTCGGGCAAGAGCCTGTCGAACGGGCGCAGCGAGGGTGTGACCAAGCTCTTGTTCGATCCCGAGGACGACCGGGTGATCGGCGCCTGCATCGTGGGCACCAATGCGGGCGACCTGATCTCGGAGGCGGCGCTGGCCATCGAGATGGGGGCGGACGCGGTGGACCTGGGCCACACGATCCACCCGCACCCGACGCTGTCGGAGACAGTGAACTTTGCCGCCGAGATGTTCGAGGGCACGATCACCGACCTGATGCCGCCGAAGAAGCGCAAGAAATGAGGGCCTGAGAGGGCTGTTGGAAAGGGCGGGGTTTCCCGCCCTTTTCGTTTGCCGGGTCGCCGGGACGGGACTGTTTGCGGCTTGCG
>NZ_JARAMO010000262.1:0-10732 GCF_028807275.1 Mameliella sp. AT18 | reverse complement strand
CAGTTCTCGCCGCCTTCCTCGTAGTTCAGAACGATCTGGACGGCGATCCTTGCGCCGCCGGGCCAGTTTGCGGCGGGTGGCGTCGCGCCATAGCCGGTCATGTCTCTTGGATAACGTGTCACATCTGCCCTCATCGAATTTGGGCATTTATAAACCAGAATAATCGGAGAGTTTTTCAAAAAGCGTTTGAAGGTGCCTTTAGCCCCGCAGGTTTTGCACCGGGCCGCGAACCCGCCCTATAAGACGTCAAGCAAGGGAGTTTGCAGCAATGGCCGGATACCTGACCACCCATGTTCTCGACACTGCGCGCGGGTGCCCCGCAGAGGGCATCACGATCGCCCTTTACCGGGTATCGGGAAGCTCGCACCGCAAGATCGCCGAGACCGTAACCAATGACGACGGCCGCACCGATGCGCCGATTCTTCCGGCCGAGCAATTCGAGACTGGTACCTACGAGCTGGTTTTCTTTGCGGGCGATTACCTGCGCCGCACCGGACAGGCAAATGACGAGATCCTGTTTCTGGATCAAGTTCCGATCCGCTTCGGCATGTCGGATCCCGACGCCCACTATCATGTCCCGCTGCTGCTGTCGCCTTTCGGCATGAGCACCTATCGCGGCAGCTGAACACGCTTTTCGGCGTCGCGGACGACGGCGCCGATGCGATCTATCACGAATTCCATGAACATCCGGGTCTTGGGGTCCTGCCTGCGCCGATGGGTGAACAGGCAGGCCATCTGGATGGGCTCCGGCGGCGTCTGCGTCGCGACGGGAACCAGCCGGCCCGCTTCGAGGTGATCCGCGACCTCGAAGATCGGTTTGAGCGCGATTCCATGCCCGCCCAGGGCCCAGTCGGTCAGAACGTCCCCGTCATCGGATTCGTAGCGGCCCGCGATCGGGAATTTCCGCACACCCTCCGGGGTCTTCAACCGCCATTGGAATTCCGTCGCGCCGGGAAAGCGCAGGTTCAGGCACTCGTGTCCCTTTTCCAGGATCTCGTCGCCGGTCATCGGTGTCCCGCGCGCCTCGAGGTAGGACGGCGCGGCGCAAAGCACCCTTTCGACATCTGAAATCTTGCGGATGCGCAGGTTGCTGTCCTCTGGCTGACCAAGAAAGAACGCCAGGTCCAGCCCCTCGGTCGTCAGGTCGACCTTGCGGTCGGTCAGGCGCAGCCGCACATTGACCTCCGGATAGGTCTCGAGGAAATCCGGCACCTGCGGCGCGATCAGCCGCCGCCCGACGCCCAGAGGCGCTGCCACGAACAGCGATCCTTTGGGATTTTCCGTGATGCTGACCACCTGCGCCTCGGCATTCTCGACTGATTCCAGGATCTCGCAAGCGCCGCTGTAGAAGGCCCGGCCATGTTCGGTGGGGGTCAGGCTGCGCGTGGTGCGCTGGAACAGCCGCACGCTGAGGTGTTCCTCAAGCTGGGAGATTCGCGAAGAGGTGACCGCAGGCGAAATCCGCAGGTCCCGACCCGCTGCCGACATGCTGCCAAGTTCATAGACACGCACAAAAGTTCGGATATTGTCGAGATAGGACATTGTTCTGCAATTTTTGATGCTGCTTGGTATTGAGCAGCGATACCAGAACAATTCTCATCCGCATAGTGTGCCGTGGATTCGACCCTTTAGGAGGCTTGCCATGTACGATCTGGCCATCATGTGGGATTGGGCGGCCTTTGCCGTCCGCTGGCTGCATGTCATCACCGCAATCGCCTGGATTGGCTCATCGTTCTACTTCATCGCGCTGGACTTGGGCCTGCGAAAGGTGCCGCATCTGCCCGTAGGCGCGCATGGCGAGGAATGGCAGGTCCACGGCGGCGGTTTCTATCACATCCAGAAATACCTGGTCGCGCCGGAACAGATGCCGGACCACCTGACCTGGTTCAAATGGGAAAGCTACGCCACCTGGCTGTCGGGCGCGGGTCTCTTGATGATCGTCTACTGGGTCGGCGGAGAGCTGTTCTTGCTGGATCCGACCAAGGCGGAATTGTCGCTGTGGCAGGGCATCCTGATCTCGGCCGCGACGATCGGTGTGGGCTGGCTGCTGTACGACTTCCTCTGCAAGTCGAAGCTGGGTGATTACCCGACCGCGATGATGCTGGTGCTGTTTGTCATCATCGTGGTGATGAGCTGGGGTCTCAACCAGGTGTTCACGGGCCGCGCCGCTCTGCTGCACCTGGGCGCCTTCACGGCAACGATCATGACGGCCAACGTGTTCTTCATCATCATGCCGAACCAGCGCGTCGTGGTGAAGGACCTGCAAGAGGGCCGGACCCCCGATCCCAAGTATGGCAAGATCGCCAAGCTGCGCTCGACACACAACAACTACCTGACCCTGCCGGTCATCTTCCTGATGCTGTCGAACCACTACCCGCTGGCCTTCGGCACCGACTACGCCTGGATCATCGCCAGTCTCGTGTTCCTGATGGGGGTGACGATCCGGCACTACTTCAACTCGATGCACGCCCGCAAAGGCCAGCCGAACTGGACCTGGGCCGTCACGGTGATCCTCTTCATCGTTATCGCCTGGCTGTCGACCGCGCCGATGCTGGACACCTACGACGAGGCAGAGGCACGCCCGCTGTCGCCCTACGAACAGCAATTCGCCTCGGCCGAGGGGTTCTCGGATGCCTATGACGTGGTGCTGGGCAACTGCTCGATGTGCCATTCGCGCGAACCCGTCTGGGAGGGTGTGCTCTGGCCGCCCAAGGGCGTGGTGCTGGAGACGGAGTCCGACGTGGCCCGCCATGCCAAGCAGATCTTCCTTCAGTCCGGGGTGAGTCACGCGATGCCGCCGCCCAACGCGATCTCGACGATGGATGCGGAAAGCCGGGCCACCATCATTGCTTGGTATCGCGACGCGACGCGCTAAGGCGCAAGGAATGACGGCAACACCCCGGGCAGGACTTCCTGCCCGGGGTGTTGCCGTTCATGTGGCGGGGATAAGGGCCAGGTCCTTGAGCGGTACGCTCGTGTCGGCCACGGCCTTGGGCAGGGGGGACTTGCCACTCTCGATCAGGCGTTTGCCGGTCATGTAGGCGCGCGGGTCGTTCATCGCGTCCACGGCCAGCAGTTCGGAGCCGCGATAGTACCAGTGACTTTGCGTACCCGGCTTGTCCCCGGGGCGCGTGACGACCCGGTCATAGCCGGTGTTCAACCCGGCGATCTGCAGCTTGGTCGCGTATTGATCCGACCAGAACCAGGGTTTGGCGACGTAAGGGTGCGGCTGTCCCAGCATCGCGGCGGCGACGGCCTCGGCCTGGTCGATGGCATTGGGCACGCTTTCCAGCCGGATGCGGCGATCCTTCCAGGGGAAGGAACAGCAATCCCCGGCGGCATAGATGCCCTCGGCGCTGGTGCGGCCCATATCATCCACCGCGATCCCGTTGTCGATGGTCAGACCCGCCGCCTCGGCCAGAGCCGTGGCGGGGCGCACGCCGATGCCGCAAATGACGAAATCGACCTCCAGCGTGCTGCCGTTGGACAGCCTGGCGGAGAGGGTGTCCCCGCGTTGGTTCAGGCCGTCCAGCCCGCAGCCTTCGCGGATATCGACGCCATGCGCGGCATGGAGGGCCTTGATCCAGGTGGCGGTTTCGGCGCAGGCCACGCGCGCAAGGATACGCGGCGCCGTTTCCACAAGCGTCACCTGCACGCCCTGCTGCGCCGCGACCGCCGCCGCCTCCAGCCCGACGTAGCCACCGCCGACAATTAGTGCGCGGCGCCCGGCGCGGAATTCATGCGCTGCGGCATCGGCATCGGCCAGGCTGCGCATGGTGTAGACGCCAGGCAGGTCGCCGCCAATGGCACCGGGCAGGCGCATCGGGTCGGCGCCGGTGGTCAGGGCGATCCTGTCGGCGGTGATCTCGCGGCCATCTGCCAGGCGCAGGCGCCGGGTCTTGGCGTCCAGTGACGCCACTCTGGTATCGGTGAAAAGGTCGATCTCCTGCTCGGCGTAGAAACTCTCGGGCCGCAGAAAGAGCCGGTCGAGTGCCATCTCGCCCAGCATGTATTTCTTGGACAAGGGCGGGCGCTGGTAGGGCGCGACGGGTTCGGCGCCGAAGAGCGACAGCCGCCCGTCATAGCCAAGCGCGCGAAGCTTCGCGGCCAGCGCCGCGCCTGCCTGGCCGGCGCCGATGATGGCGAAATGGGTCATTGGGGAAGGTCCTGTTGGCGGCGGCGGGCACGGCAAGGCGCGCCCGCCAGCAGGGTCAGTACATCTTGTAGGGCAGGAACTTGCCGTCGAGGATGACCTTCACGCGGTCGCCCTTGGGGTCCTCGGTGCGCGAAATGTCCATCGTGAAGTCGATGGCCGACATGATCCCGTCACCGAATTCCTCTTCGATCAGCGCCTTCATCGTGGTGCCATAGACGGCCACGACCTCGTACAGGCGATAGATCAGCGGGTCGGCGGGGACCTGCGTCGGGATCGAGCCACGGTAGGGCACCATCATCAAGAGCGCCATTTCCTCGTCGGAAAAGTTCAGCCCCAGCGCGTTGCCGGCCTTTTCGACCTGCTCCCTGGTCATGGACAGCTGGCCCATCAGCGCGGCGGTCACCCATTCCTTGGACTGGCCGACCTCCTTGGCCACGTCGGCCCATTTCACGCCGGTGAATGTCTTGTGCGCGATGATCTTCTCGGTCAGTTCGGCGCGGGTTGTCATGGTTTCAGTCTCCGTTCTTGTCAGGGGGTGGAAAAACCGGGTCAGGCGGGGAAGGGCAGGCCTTCCTCGATCGGCAGGGCGGGATCGCGGGACCATTCGTTCCAGGATCCGAAGTACAGCGCGACATCCTTCACCCCGGCCTCCTTGAGGGCCAGGAAGGTGTTCGAGGCGCGCGCGCCCTTGAAACAGTAGAGCTTGACCGGCGTGTCCGGGGTGATCCCCACGGTGGCGCATTCGGCCAGCACCTCGTCACGGGATTTCATCATCGGGCCGTCGGCGCCCGGCTTCATCATGCGGTACCATTCGATCCAGACGGCGCCGGGGATGCGGCCCTTGCGTGGGCAGAAGTCGACGCCGTAAGGCGAAGAGGATGTGCCGATCCATTCGTCGATGTCGCGCACGTCGAGGATCACGGCATCCTCCTCCGCCAGCGCGGCCTTCATGTCGTCGAGATCCATCATGATCTCGGCGGCGGACTCGTCGATTTCGAACCCGCCAGGTGTGGGCGCGACGGTTTCGGTCGAGACGGGCAGGCCGGCGGCGTCCCAGGCGGCATAGCCGCCGTGCAGGACCTTGATCCTGGGGTATCCCAGGTAGGACAGCAGGAAGAACCCGCGGCAGGACTGGCCGAAGCCGGTGTTCATCGAGGCCTCGTAGATGACCGCGGTCTTTGTCCCGTCCAGCCCGGCGGCGCCGAATTCGGCCGCGAACTTGTCGCGCAGAGTGGCCATGCCCTCGGCGTCCGATGTGGCGAGGTAGGTAAAGATGTCGTGCATGTTCACCGCGCCTTCGATGTGGCCCGCGGCAAAGCTTTCGGGGTCGCGGGTGTCGATCAGGACGATGTTGCCGCCCGTCATGAGGGTCTGCAGTTCGGCAGGTGAGATCAGTGCGCTTTCCATGAGATCAGTCCTTTCCAGTTGGCAAAGTGAGTGGGTGCGGCGGCCTGCATCGGGACGCCGTCGTTCATGGGTCGTCAGCTTGGGTGCGGATCAGGTGTCGAGTGTGGCCAGCATCTTGCGCAGGTGTTTGGTGGCCGGTGTCACGATGGCCACGAAATAGGCCTCGCGCAGGCGGCGCTGCGCCTCACCGCCGGAGACATAGCCGCGTGCACCGCTGTGCAGCATGGCGTAATGCGCGGCCTCGACCGCCAGTTCGCCGCCGGTCAGGCGTGCCTGCAACACGCGTTTCCAGAAGGCGTCCGAGAGGTCATAGGGGGTCTTGCAAAGCTCCAGAACTTCGGTGACCAGCGCGTCGTATTCGGCCTCCAGATCGTCCGCACCTTTTTCGAGATACTGGTTCACATGGCCCAGCGGCCCTTCCATCTTCCGGATCAGTTCAATCGAGCTGCGGATCATGCCCGCGGCCATCCCGCATTGCAGCAGGACGAAGCCGCCGCGTATGCGCTTGATGAATGCGGGTGCGGGGTCGCCGATCACCTGTTCGTCGGGGATGAACACGTCGCGGAACATCACCTGGCAGGTGGCGGTCCCGCCCATCGCGACGAAATCGTGGTCCAGCTTCAACTTCACGCCCTTGGCCTCGTCGGCGTGGGCAATGGCCATGACGGTCTTGTCCTCGCCTTCGACCGAGAACATCACGCCGAACCAGCCATCGGCCGAGAGGTTCGACACCCAGGGCAGCACGCCCTTGACGCGATAGCCGCCCTCGACACGGACCGCCTTGAGCTTGAGCTTTTCGATCTCGGCGATTGCCTTCATCGGGTTCGACATCCCGGTGCCGCCGAGGATCTCGCCTGTGGCGACCCTGGGCAGGATGTTTTCCTTCAGCCAGGCATTTTCGGATGAGGAGATGTACCACCCCAGCGCGTCCTGGCACCAGATGCAGAACCCGGTTGAGAGGCAGATCTCCGAGGCCCGCGCCATCGCCAGCACCGAGGGTCCCAGGTCGCAGGGCGCGTCGGGCCCGGCAAGGTGGGTGCCATAGGCGCCGGTGCCGCCCATCGCGCGCATGATCGCTTCGGGATAGGTCTTTTCATCGTCGATCGTGCGGACCATCGAGGTGAGGTCGCTGGCGGCGATCTGGTCCACCGCGTTCAGGTCGACGGTCGTAACGGGAGTCGCGATATTCATGGCGGGCTGTCCTTGAAACTGTGGCAATAGGGGCAGGCCCGTCCCGGCCGCGCGTCGCGCGGCGCGCATCCGGGACAGGCGGTGGATCACATGGTTTCGGCGACCATGTTGACCGGGCGCGAGAAGGTGTTGAACACCGGCGACCACTGGATCACGTGCTGGACAAGGGCGTCGATTTCCTCCTGCGGGCAGTCGGCTTCCATGTCGACCTTGATGCGAACGTCGGTGAACCCCACCGGCTTTTCGCTGGTGTCGCCCGTGCCCCAGACGGCGGTGATGTTCAGATCGCCTTCCAGTTGCAGTTCAAGTTTCTGGACGGTGATGCCACGGGCAACTGCATTGGCATGCAGGCCGACGGCGACACAGGATCCAAGCGCGGCCAGCGAGGCCTCAGAGGGGTTGGGCGCGGTGTCGTCGCCCAGAAGGGCCGGCGGTTCGTCCACGATGTAGGGTTCGAGGTCACGGATATAGTTGGCGTGGCGGAACTTGCCTTCGGCCACTGTCTTGCAGGTCAGTGTCTTGACGGCCTGGGGGTTTTCCTTGCCCTTGGCGATCAGCCCGTCGAGGCCGGTCTTGTCGATGGGGGCCAGGCAGCCTGTCAGGACGGTTGCGGGTTCAGACATGGGGTCTCTCCTCTGGTTGTCTGTCTTGGGGTCAGTGCGCGGTGTCGCGCACCCAGTTGAATTTCTTGATCGCCAGCATGCACAGCCAGTCGAGCGCGAAGCCGATGACGCCGATCACCACGACGACGGCGGCCAGCCGCGAGTAGTCCAGCGTGTCGCGGGCATCGTTGATCGCGTAGCCAAGCCCCGAGGTGACGCCGAGGTATTCCGCCGGCACCAACACCACCCAGGCGACGCCCAAGGCCAGCCGCAGGCCGGTCAGGATGTCGACGGCGATGGCGGGCAGGATCACCACGAACAGCATGTGGAACGGGTTGGCGCCGAGGTTGCGCGCCACCTTGAGCCAGCTGGGGTCGATCCGGCGCACGCCCGCAGCGGTCGAGAACAGGATCGGCCAGATCGCCGCCACCGCGATCAGGAAGACGATGGCGCCGTCCCAGGTGTCGTAGGCCATGACCGCAATGGGCATCCAGGACAGCGGAGAGATCATCCGCAGGAACTGGAACGGGACGTTGGTGATCTCGCGCAGGAAGGGGATGCGCCCGATGGCGATGCCCACGGGCACGCCGATGGCGGCCGCGATCCCCATGCCATAGCCCACGCGATAGAGCGAGGGCCCCGACATCTGCCAGACTTCGCCCGAGGTGACGATGTCCTGCAGCGCGGCCAGTGTGGGTGCCGGGGCGAAATCGGCAAAGGCGAACATGTCGGGATCGTTCGCCACCGCCAGGCCGCCGAGCCACCACAGCAGCATCAGCGCAGCGATGCCCAGGGCCGCATTTGCGATGCCCCGCAGCCGGCCCAGCCGGGGCAGGCGGAAACCGCCTGCCGGGGTGTCGGGGATCGCGGTCACAGCTTCAGGACCTCGTCCCGGTTGAACGGGTCGCCCGCGTTGACCGAGGGATCGTTCTGCCATTCCGGGTACTTGTCCAGCGCGGCCTTGACGAATTCGTAGTTCACGAGGTCGTCGGCGACATGCTGCGGGTCCAGATCGGCCAGGAAGGTCGCGTCACCGGAAACGACGGTCTTGTTCATCTCCTCGACGATCAGCTTGGTCGCCGAAGGATAGGGCCAGGGCTGAAAGTCGATGCGGCCGTTCTGCCAGTCGGCGACGTGCTTGTTGGCGCCGATTGTGGTGTAATCCTCGTCGTCGTAATGCGTCATGGCGCGGGTCACGACCGGCGCGGGCGCGGGCAGGTAGCCCCAGCCGTCCTTGGACAGCAGGCCCGCGACTTCGGCCTTGTTCTGGCTGGAATAGATCGCGCCCCGGACCACGGCGTTCATCACCTTCTGGGTCCACTCGCGTTTCTTTTCGGTCACCTCCTCGTGCATGCAGACGACGCAGCAGGGATGGTTCTTCCAAATATCGCCGGTAAAGCGCAGCATCCGCGCGCCGGCCTTCAGCTCTCCCAGCGCATTGAACGGCTCGGCCACGATGTAGGCGTCGATCTTGCGCGCGGCCAGCGCCGGCGGCATCTCTGGTGGCGGCAGGACCTGCAGGTTGCACTCATTGGCGGCCAGCGGTTCGCCCTGGGCCTTGATGACCGGGGTCACACCGGACTCGCGCAGCGCGTATTGCAGCACGACGTTGTGCATCGAATACCAGAAGGGCACCGCCACCTGCTTGCCGCCAAGCTGGCTGAAATCGGTGATGTCCGTATGCCGCCCCACCACCAGGCCAGAGCCGTTGGTGTGCGCCCAGGACATGATCTTGACCGGGAAATTGTTGTTGTAGCGCATCCAGACCGGGATCGGCTTGAGGAAGTGCACCAAGTTGAACTTGTTGGCGGCAAAGCCTTCGATCAGGGGCGACCAGCCGCGGATCAGCGTCGGCTTTTCGCTCTCCAGCCCTTCGTCCTCGAAATAGCCCATGCCGTGCGCCACCAGCAGTGCGGTGGCATCGGTGATCGGCAGGTAACCGATGCGCACGACCTCGTCCTCCTGCGCGTAGGACATGCTGGGCATCCCGCCCAGCATCGTGGCCAGCGAGGCAAACAGCCCGCCCTTGGCCAGCATGTCCAGCGTTTGGCGCCGGCTGAAGTCGGAGGCGAAGTATTCTTCGTCGTCCCAGGTGTCTTTGGTCATGATCTCAGGTCCTCTCTGGCGGATCTTCGGTCTGTGTCAGGTCAGCGGGGTGGTCGCGTCGCCGTGGGCGACATCGGTGTAAAGCTGCATCATCCGGGCCTGTTCGCGCTGGAACGCCTCCGAGCCCGTGCTGCGCGCCGCGTCCTCCAGCGGGATAGCGACGTCGTGGGCAACGCGGCCCGGGTTGGCGTCCAGCACCAGCACGCGGTCGGCCATCAGCACGGCCTCGGACACGTCATGCGTGACCAGCACCATCGTGATGCCCAGCGTCCTGGCGATGTCGCGGACGTCGCGTTGCAGGCTGCGCCGGGTAAAGGCGTCGAGCGCCGAAAACGGTTCGTCCAGCAGCAGCATCTGGGGGCTGGTGGCCAGGCTGCGGGCCAGGGCCACGCGCTGCTGTTGTCCGCCGGACAGGTCCTGCACGTTGCGGCCGGCAAAGCTGGTTAGGTCGACGAGTTCCAGCACGTCGGGGATGCGGGTGGCGATCTCGCGGCTGCGCCGGGCGAATTTCAGTCCCAGGGCGGCGTTCTGCGCGACCGTCATCCAGGGATAGAGCGACGGGGCCTGGAACATCATCACCCATCGGGGGCTGGGGCCGCGCACCTCGTTTCCGTTGATGGCAACCTCGCCCGTGCTGGGGTGCGACAGGCCCGCCAGCATGTGCAGCAGGGTCGATTTTCCGCATCCGGACCGGCCCAGCAGCGCCACGACCTCGCCTTGGCGGATTTCGAAATCGAGGTCCTGCAATACGGGGCCATCGGCGCGCCTGTAGGTATGCGACAGGCCGCGGACGGCGACATGGGCGCCACGCACGGGTTTGACCGCAGGTGCCTTGGGCATTTTGGGGGCGCCGCTCGCCGTCTTGAACCGTGTCACAACCATCGCTTTCTCATTTTCAAATTTCGAACGAACCGTTCTGTCTGATTTCAGCAGCGCCCGGGCTGAACGGTCAACGCTGCGCAGCAGAAAAACACCGAGATATTCAGACGGGTGAATTTTTGGACAGGAATTCAGGTAGACTGCCCGTATTCGGGCTAAGGCAATTTTAAATTGGATAAAAACGCGGAATTTTTGAGCGGATCGTACGAGTGATGAGGCTGTTAAGGCGGTTTCTCAGGGGCGTTTCTACGGGAATCACCCAGTTGCCGAGAAAAGAACCTCTCTTGCAAAGTCAGTGTAGAATCGGACTGATCTGTCTTGTTTTTTGCCTCTGGATGCGGGACACCAATATAGGGCCTGCCCGTTAGTGTCCTAGGACGTGGTGTAATTT
>NZ_JARAMO010000261.1:0-11702 GCF_028807275.1 Mameliella sp. AT18 | reverse complement strand
CAGTTCTCGCCGCCTTCCTCGTAGTTCAGGACGAATTGCACCGCGACCCGCGCGCCGCCGGGCCACTGCGGGTCGGGGCGGTGGGGGCCGTGGCCGATCATGTCGCGGGGGTAGCGGTTCATCTCTGCCTCTTGGTCTGGGTCTGTCACCTAGGCACTGCGACCGGCGCTGATTGTCAAGTCCGAGACCCGCCGCGGGTGGTGGACAGGCCCCGCGCCAGTGACTATCTAGGCGCATCATGGCCAAGAAACCCGACAGCAACCCGAACTACAAGGTGATCGCCGAGAACCGGCGCGCCCGTTTTGACTACGCGATCGAGGATGACCTCGAATGCGGCGTCGTGCTGAACGGGTCCGAGGTGAAATCCCTGCGCGAGAACACCTCGAACATCGCCGAGAGCTATGCGGCGGTTGAGGATGGCGAGCTTTGGCTGGTGAACAGCTATATCGCGCCCTACGAGCGCGCGATGTTCGGGCATGAGGAGCGGCGGCGGCGCAAGCTCTTGTGTTCCAAGCGTGAATTGGCCCGGCTCTGGAACGAGACCCAGCGCAAGGGCATGACGCTGGTGCCCCTGGTGCTGTATTTCAACCACAAGGGTATCGCCAAGATCAAGATCGGCATCGCCAAGGGCAAGAAGAACGTCGACAAGCGCGAGACCGAGGCCAAGCGCGACTGGAACCGTCAAAAGCAGCGCCTGCTGAAGGAACGCGGCTGACCCCGACGGCGCGTGCGGGGAAAGCCTGCGCGCCATTCCCTTATCGCTGGCCTGCCCGGCCCGCTACCCAGTCCGCGCCCCTTGGTGGGGCGCAGGAAAGGGAGTGGACATGGAACTTTTCATTGCACTGATCTCGGGCGCGGTCGGCGGCAACCTTGCCGGCGGGTTGGTCAAGGGCATCAACCAAGGCACACTGATCAACTCGATAGCGGGTATTGTCGGGGGTGGCCTGGGCAGTACCCTGCTGGGAATGCTGGGCGCGCCAGACGTGGCCGGGCAGGCCGGTGCTGTGGGTGGGCTGGATATCGGCACGATCATTGGCCAGGTCGCCAGCGGCGGTGTCGGCGGAGGTGTCGTTCTGGCCGTGGTCAGCGCGCTGCGTGGCATGATGTCGAAGTAATGCGCCGGTCTCCGGGGTGGCATTTCCTGCCCCGGAGGACAGATCGCGGCGCGACGCGCTTGCAAGCGGTGGCCCTCTTGCCTAAGCACACGGTAATGACCGCTGTGGGGGGCCCATGTTCGCCGACGATCCCAAAACGCTCGTTTCGACCGAGTGGCTGGCCAAACACCTGAACGATCCCGACCTGCGGATCCTGGATGCCAGCTGGTACTTGCCCGACATGGGCCGCGATGCCCGTGCCGAATACGACGCCGGACATATTCCCGGCGCCCGGTTCTTCGACATCGACGAAATTTCGGATGCGCGGTCGGACCTGCCGCACATGGCGCCGCCGCCGGAAAAGTTCATGTCGCGGATGCGCGCGATGGGCGTGGGCGACGGCCACCAGGTCGTGGTCTACGATGGCGCCGGGATCTTTTCCGCCGCCCGGGTCTGGTGGCTGTTCAAGCTGATGGGCAAAGATGACATCGCCGTGCTGGACGGCGGGTTCGCCAAGTGGCAGGCCGAGGGCCGCGAGATCGAGGACATGGATCCGATCGTCCGCGACCGGCACATGACCGTGCGCCGCCAGAACCACCTGGTGCGCGACGTGACCCAGGTGTCCGCCGCCGCCAAGCTGAAGAATACCGAGGTGATCGACGCCCGGTCGCCGTCGCGCTTTGCCGGCGAGGAACCCGAACCGCGCGAAGGCCTGCGGGCGGGGCATATCCCGGGGTCCAAGAATGTCCATTACCGCAGCCTCCTGACCGAAGACGGCACGTTGAAAGACGCAGATGCGCTGCGTGCGGTCTTCGTGGCGGCGGGCGTGGACCTGGCCAAGCCCGCGATCACCACCTGCGGGTCGGGTGTGACCGCCGCGATCCTGAGCCTGGCAATGGAACGCATCGGCAAGAGCGACCATTCGCTATATGACGGGTCCTGGGCGGAATGGGGCGCCTTCCCGACGCTGCCCGTCGCCACGGGACCCGCGGAATAACCGGAGACAGAGATGTTCGAGACGATCAAGGAACAACCCGCCGACAAGATCCTGATGCTGATGCAGGCCTTCCGCGAGGACCCGCGCGAGGACAAGATCGACCTCGGTGTCGGCGTCTACAAGGACGCCGATGGCAACACGCCGATCATGCGGGCGATCAAGGCCGCCGAAAAGCAGCTTTGGGAAGACGAACAGACCAAGGCCTATACCGGGCTTGCCGGCGATCCGGGTTTTGCCGACGTCATGGTGGCGCTGGTGCTGGGCGACGCGGTCGCGCGTGAGAACGTGGCCGCGGCGGCGACGCCGGGCGGCACAGGCGCGGTTCGCCAGGCCTTTGACATGGCGCGCATGGCCAACCCGAACGTCCGCGTCTTTGTCAGCGATCCGACCTGGCCCAACCACCTTTCGATCCTCAAACACATGGGGATCGAGACGGTCATGTACCGCTATTTCGACAATGAAAGCGGCGGCGTGAACTTCGACGGCATGATGGCCGACCTCGCGCAAGCGGGCAAAGGCGACATCGTGCTGGTGCACGGCTGCTGTCACAACCCGACCGGCGCGAACCTGAACGCGACCGAGTGGAAGGCCCTGATCGACCTTCTGAACAAGACCGGCGCCACGCCGATGATCGACCTGGCCTACCAGGGGTTCGGCGACGGGCTGGACGCGGATGCGCAAGCGGTGCGCATGGTGGCCTCCTCGGTGCCGGAATGCCTGATCGCGGCCTCCTGTTCGAAAAACTTCGGCATCTACCGCGAGCGCACCGGCCTGCTGATGGCGGTGGCGCAGGACGGCGGTGCGAAGAAGCTGAACCAGGGGACGCTGAACTATCTCAACCGGCAGAACTTTTCCTTCCCGCCGGACCACGGCGCGCGGCTGGTGACCTATGTCCTGAGCGACGATGCGCTGAAGGCCGAGTGGCAGGCGGAACTGGAAGAGATGCGCACCGGCATGCTGGCCCTGCGCGAGCAACTGGCGGGCGAATTGCAGCGCCTGTCGGGGTCGGACCGGTTCGGCTTTCTCGCGCAGCACCGCGGCATGTTTTCGCGCCTGGGCGCCACGCCTGAACAGGTCGAGACCCTGCGCCGCGATCACGGCGTCTACATGGTGGGCGATTCGCGCATGAACATCGCGGGTCTGAACGCGAAGACCGTGCCGCTGCTGGCCGAGGCCATCGTGAAATCCGGCGTCTGATCCAATTGAGCGGGCCCTTCGGGGCCCGCGCTTTGTATCTCGTCGGTCCGCCTCCGGCTCCCTCCTCGGCGTGCCTCCGGCGGGGAGTATTTCCGCCAAGAAGAAGCATGGGGTCCGGGCAGCGTTCTGTGGACTCGAAATGAGAACAAAGGGGGAATATATTGCCCCGCATGTTCGCCGAGCTTTGCATCACCTCGAACTTCTCCTTTCTCACCGGGGCCTCGCACCCGGAGGAGTACATGGAGCGTGCGGCACTTGCGGGGGTGTCTGTCATTGCCCTGGCGGATGTGAATTCGGTTGCGGGGATCGTGCGGGCGCATAGCGCGGGGCGCGAGATCGCGCGGCAGGTGGCGGAGCTGGAGCGGCTGGAGGCAGAGGGCGGGGTGATCGGCCCGCCGGCGCCGCCGGGTCTGCCTGTGCCGCCGCGTGCGCCGGTGCGCAACGTGCCCCGGCTGATCCCGGCGGCGCGGCTGGTCTTTACCGAAGGTGTGGAGATGGTGGCGCTGGCGGGGTCGCGCGTGGGCTGGGGGCATTTGTGCCGGATGCTGAGCGCCGGTCGGCTGCGGGCGGAAAAAGGCGCCTGTCACCTGCACCTGTCGGATCTGCCGGAGGGCGTGGAGGGGCTGGAGTTCATCCTCCTGGCGCCGGACCGGGTTGGGGCGGGCTGGTGCGGCCATGTGGCGGCGCTGGTGCGGGGGCAGGGCGCGCGGATGCACCTGGCACTGGCGCCGCGCTATGATGGCGAGGATGCGCGCCGGTTCGACCGGCTGGCAGCGCTGGCGGCGGAGCTGGGCCTGCCCACCGTGGCCACGGCGGCACCCGTCATGCACCACGGACGGCGGCGGCGGCTGGCGGATGTGCTGACGGCGATCCGCAGCGGGGTCCGCGTGGATCAACTAGGCCGGGCGGCGCTGGCCAACGGTGAACAGCGGCTGCGCTCGGAAGGCGAGATGCGCCGCCTGCTGGGTCCACATGCGCAGGCGGTGGACCGGGCTGCCGCGCTGGCGGCGCGCTGTGTCTTCGACATCGCGTCCCTGCGGTACGAGTACCCATCGGAGATCGCGCAGGGCGAGACCGCGCAGGCGCGGCTGGCGCGGCTGGCGCATGAGGGGCTGGCCTGGCGCTATCCGCAGGGCGCGCCGGAGAAGGTGCAGCAGATGCTGGCGCATGAGCTGGATCTGATCTCGCGGCTGAATTACGAGCCCTATTTCCTGACTGTCCGGGACATCGTCGCCTTTGCCCGGTCGCGCGGGATCCTCTGCCAGGGGCGCGGCTCTGCGGCCAATTCCATCACCTGCTATTGCCTGGGCGTGACCTCTGTCAGCCCCGAGGTGGGGACGATGGTGTTCGAGCGTTTCGTGTCCGAGGCGCGGGACGAACCGCCCGATATCGACGTGGATTTCGAACACGAGCGCCGCGAGGAGGTGATCCAGCACATCTACGAGACCTACGGACGCCACCGCGCGGGTCTTTGTGCCACGGTGATCCATTACCGGGGCAAGCGCGCCATCCGCGAGGTCGGCGCCGCGATGGGGCTGAGCCAGGACACGATCGGGGCGCTGTCGTCACAGCTCTGGGGGTTCTTCTCCGCGCAGGGGCTGGAGCGGCAGCGGATGCGGGAAATCGGGCTGGACCCGGACGACCGCCGCCTGATGCTGACGATGGAGCTGATCCACGAGATCATCGGCTTTCCCCGCCACCTCAGCCAGCATGTCGGCGGTTTCGTCATCACCGAGGGGCGGCTGGACGAACTTGTGCCGGTGGAAAACGCCGCGATGGAGGGGCGGACCGTCATCTGCTGGGACAAGGATGACATCGACGCCCTGGGCATCCTCAAGGTCGATGTGCTCAGCCTCGGGATGTTGACCTGCATCCGCAAGGCCTTTGACCTGGTGGCGCGTCACCACGGGGTGCGGCACACGCTGGCCACCCTGCCGCCCGAGGATGGCGCGGTCTATGACATGCTGTGCAGGGCCGACAGCGTGGGCGTCTTCCAGGTCGAGAGCCGGGCGCAGATGAATTTCCTGCCCCGGATGCGGCCGCGCACCTTCTATGACCTGGTGATCGAGGTGGCGATCATCCGCCCCGGCCCGATCCAGGGCGACATGGTGCACCCCTACATCCGCCGTCGCAACGGCGAGGAAAAGGTGCAATTCCCCTCGGACGAGTTGGGCGAGGTGCTGGGCAAGACGCTGGGCGTGCCGTTGTTCCAGGAACAGGCCATGCAGATCGCCATCACCGGCGCGGGCTTCACCCCCGAACAGGCGGACCGCCTGCGCCGCTCGCTGGCGACCTTCAAGAAACACGGCAATGTCAGCGAGTTTCGCAGCCTGTTCCTGCGTGGCATGGCGCAAAAGGGCTATGACCGGGCGTTTGCCGAACGCTGCTTTTCCCAGATCGAGGGGTTCGGATCCTATGGTTTTCCCGAAAGCCATGCCGCCAGCTTTGCGCTGCTGGTCTATGCCTCGGCCTGGCTGAAATGCCATCACCCGGGGATCTTTGCCTGCGCGCTGCTGAATGCGCAGCCGATGGGGTTCTATGCGCCCGCCCAGATCGTGCGCGATGCGCGCGAACACGGGGTGTTGGTGCGGCCGGTCTGCGTCAATGCCAGCTACTGGGACAATGTGATGGAGCCGGACGGCAAGGGCGGGCTGGCGCTGCGGCTGGGCTTTCGCCAGATCAAGGGGCTGGCCGAGGAAGAGGCCACTTGGCTGACCCATGCGCGGGGCAACGGCTACATGCAGGTGGCGGATGTCTGGCGCCGGGCCGGGCTGGCGCCCGCGGTGCTGGAACGGCTGGCCGAGGCGGATGCCTTTGCCGCCCTTGGCCTTTCGCGGCGCGAGGCGCTGTGGCAGGCCAAGGCGCTGAAGACGGGAGGGGAGCTGCCGCTCTTCTCGCGGGATCTGGACGGCGAGGCGATTACCGAGGTGGCGGCTTGCCTGCCGCAGATGACGGAAGGCGAACAGGTGGTCGAGGATTACGTCGCCATGCGCCTGTCCCTGCGCGCGCATCCGGTGGCGCTGTTGCGGCACATCCTGACGCCCGGGGCGGGGCAGGGGGTGGCGCCTGCGACGGATCGAGGTCCGGCAGAGCTGCGCGCGGACCTGGCGCGCGCCGGGCGGCGCCACCCAAGGGACTTGCCCAGCCCGGTGAAACGGGAGTGACAGGGCCCTTGAGGGTGGAAAGGCTCAGCCGCTGATGCCCTGAATCACCAGGAACAGGCCTGCGGACAACGCCGCGGCGGCGGGCACGGTGATGACCCAGGCCGCCACGATGGTCATGAAGTGCGACCGCCGCACCAGCTTGCGGCGGCGGCGTTCCTCGGGCGCAAGGGCCGGCAGGCCGGTGATCGCGCTCTTGGATTTCCGCATCCGCCGCTCGGTGTCCCATTCGCGGAAGAACCCGACGCCAAAGACCCCGCCCACGGCGATATGGGTCGAGCTGACCGGCAGGCCCAGCCAGCTGGCCACGATCACCGTGATCGCCGCCGAAAGCGCCACGCAATAGGCCCGCATCGGATTCAGCTTGGTGATCTGGTTGCCCACCATGCGGATCAGCTTCGGCCCGAAGAGGAACAGGCCAAAGGAAATCCCCAGCGCGCCGATCACCATGACCCACAGCGGGATTTCCACCGCGTGGGTGAAATCGCCGGTCGACGAGGCCTGTACGATGGCGGCCAGCGGGCCGACCGCGTTGGCCACGTCATTGGCCCCATGCGCAAAGCTGAGCAGCGCCGCCGAAACGATCAGCGGGATGCCGAACAGCACCTTGAGAGACTTGTTCCGGTTTTCCAGGTTGGCCGATTGCCTGCGGACCACCGGGATCATGATCAGCCAGGCGATCACGGCCACCCCGACGCCGATCATCAGGGCGCTGCCCAGCTCGATCTTGACGATCTTCTTGAGGCCCTTGACCGCAAGGTAAGAGGCAAAGGCCCCCGCCATGATGCCGACGAGAACCGGCACCCATTTGCGCGCGGCGGCGATCTTGTCGTCGCGGTAGATGATGTTGGCCTTGATGAACCACAGGAACCCGGCGGCGATCAGCCCGCCCAGCAGGGGAGAGATCACCCAGCTGGCGGCAATGGCGCTCATCTGGCCCCAGCTGACGGCGGCAAAACCTGCCGCCGCGATCCCGGCGCCCATGACGCCACCCACGACCGAATGCGTGGTCGAGACAGGCGCCCCGATCCATGTCGCCAGGTTCACCCAGAGCGCCGAGGCCAGCAGTGCTGCCATCATGGCAGAGATGAAGGCCCCGGAGGTGCCCAGGCTTTCCGGCGCAATGATGCCCTTGGCGATGGTCGATACCACGTCGCCCCCGGCCAGCAGGGCGCCGGCGCTTTCAAAGATCGCGGCGATCACGATGGCCGCGCCCATCGACATGGCATTGGCGCCCACGGCGGGCCCCATGTTGTTGGCCACGTCGTTGGCACCGATGTTCAGCGCCATGTAGGCGCCAAAGGCGGCGGCCACGACAACGATGAAGGTGTTGTTGGTCTGCCCGAAGACAAGCGCCGCGACCAGTCCCGCGAACACCACGAAGATCAGCGCGATTCCAAAGCCCATCATCGGGCGGCTGACATAGGCCGTGGCCTGTTCCAGAGTCGAAAGCCGGCCCAGGTCGCGGTCAAGCGTCTCCAAGTGGCTTGGATCCAGGTGTTCGTCCGACATGCATTTCCCCCCGTTTGGCCGGGGGGCCTATGTCAAATGCGGCCTCGGAGCAAGATCAACACGGTTGCAGGGTCAATTGTCCCCGAAATCGAGGAGAATTTGCCTCAGTCCCGGCTCGTCGACCATTCCTGCTGCCTCAGTTGGCGTGACCCAGCGGCGCACTCTTTCACGGGCTTCGGGGAACCGATCCTCCAGCGACCGGACCTCGACCGGAAAGACCAGCATCTCGACGGTGACCGGCAGGCCCGAATTCTTGATCTTGTCGTAGACATAGGTGCCGATGGGACGCTCTGCCGTCCGGCCCGGGCGCACCCCGGCCTCTTCCCAGGCTTCCACGACAGCGGCCTCGCTGGCGTTCTTGCCGCGCATCAGCCAGCCCTTGGGGATGACCCAGCGCCCGGTGCCGCGGCTGGTGATCAAAAGGACGCGTTTGTGACCGTCCTCGATGCGGTAACACAGGGCAGCCGTCTGCAATTGCCGGGGCCGTTGCAGCATCGGCAGCGCGAATTCCGCGCCGGTTTTCCTGATCAAGGAAAAGAGTTTCCTTATGATTCCGCCTCGAATGGTCGACCCTGCTGTCACGTAGTCCTGCCTCGTCCCGTTGCCCTATTGCCGAAAGATCGCGCACAATAGGCAACGGTTGGCCTTTACGCAAATACCCCTGATATCCGGTGACTGTCCTGTTTCCCGGCTCGACAGACTATCTGGGGTGCTCAGGGGCACAAGTCAAATCCCGTTCCCGTAACCGGATGCCCGGGTTGCAGGGAAATGCGCGGTCAGACCGCGCGGGCCACGACCAGCCAGTTGGGCAGCTTTTTCGGATAGCCTCCGCTTTCCACCACCTCGAAACCGGCCGCGCGCAGTTCGTCCTCGATCTGGCCGGGCCGCAGCGAATGGACGGGGCCGGGCGCCTTGCCGACTTTCTGAAGCGCCCAGATCAGCGGCCGGAACCAGGGTTTGCCACCCAGGCAGGGCGTCTTGGAGATGAACAGCCCGCCCTCGGGCAACAGGCCGCGCACATGGGTCAGAACCGCCGCCCTGTCCGCGACCAGGTGCAAAAGGTTGAAGGCAAGCACCGCGTCGAAGGGCTGCCCGGCCCCGGCACTTTCCGCGGGAGCAGTGTCAAAGCTGACATTCGGCACCTGCGCGGCCTTTTCGTTCGCGATGCGTACCATCTCTCCGGAGACGTCGGTGCCCAGGATCTGCCCCGCATTCCCGGCCAGCTTCAGCGCCGTCGTGCCGGTACCACAGCCGATTTCCAGCACGGCCATGTCCGGACGCAGCCAATGCCGCACCCGGTCCAGCGTGGCCTCGTAGGCCTCGGTGTTGCCAATGGGCTGCTTGGCGTATTTCTCTGCAATCCCGTCCCAGAATGCCTCTGGTGTCATGTCCGTTCTCCAATCTACCGACCTTTCCCGCATATAGGCGGAGGGCCGGAGAATAGGGATTGCCCAATGTGGCAAGGAAGCCATGCGCAAACGCATGGCTTCCCCGGTGTCATTCCGCGGCGTCGCGCTTGGGCAGAACCCAGTCGGCGCGCGGGAAATGGCAGGTATACCCGCCCGGATAACGTTGCAGGTAATCCTGGTGCTCGGGCTCCGCTTCCCAGAAATCGCCCACGGGTTCCACCTCGGTCACCACCTTTCCGGGCCAGAGCCCGCTGGCCTCGACGTCGGCGATGGTGTCCAGCGCGCATTGCCGCTGGTCCTCCTCGACATAGTAGATGGCCGAGCGATAGCTCATGCCCATGTCATTGCCCTGCCGGTTCAGCGTGGTCGGGTCGTGGATCTGGAAAAAGAACTCCAGCAGCTGCCGGTAGGAAATCTTTGCCGGATCGAACAGGATCTCGATCCCCTCGGCATGGGTGCCGTGGTTGCGATAGGTGGCATTGGCAACGTCACCGCCGGTATAGCCCACGCGGGTCTTCTCGACCCCGGGCAGCTTGCGGATCAACTCTTCCATGCCCCAGAAGCAGCCTCCGGCCAGAACAGCACGGTCTGTCATTCGATCTCCTCCACCTGGTCGATGTAATCAGAATAGCCCTCGGCCGCCATGTCGTCACGGTGGATGAACCGCAGCGAGGCCGAGTTGATGCAGTAGCGCAGGCCGCCCCGGTCCATCGGCCCGTCAGGGAAGACATGGCCAAGGTGGCTGTCCCCGTGGCGCGACCGCACCTCGGTCCGGATCATGCCATGCGTGGTGTCGCGCAGCTCGACGATATTGTCCGGCTCGATGGGTTTGACAAAGCTCGGCCAGCCGCAGCCCGATTCGTATTTTGCGGCGCTGGCGAACAGCGGCTCGCCCGAAACCACGTCCACGTAGATGCCCGGCTCTTTCATGTGCAAGTATTCGCCGGTCCCCGGGCGCTCTGTCCCGCTCTCCTGGGTGACGTGGTACTGCTCGGGCGTCAGGCTGTGGATAACCTCCGGTCTTCGTTCATATTTTGCCAAGTTGTTCTCCTCTCGGATCGGGTCCTGTCCTGTCCCTGCATAACATGGGTTTCATCGGCGCAAATCAAAGCCCGTTGTCACGGACCTCACGTTGCCTTGCGCGCCTCTTGCGCGAACCGGGTGTGGCTGCCATGTAACGGTCGAGTGACAAGCTCTTTCTCCCAAGAAACCGAGGTGTCGCTCCGGGCGCTGAGATGGCAGCTCAGCGCCCGTCCCCCAGTTCCGATCCCAGGCGCAGCACGGCCCAGCGGGCCGCGTCACGCACCGCCGGGTCCGCATCCTCGCAAAGCGACTGGACAACGGGTCTCAGCTGGGGCCGGCCAGAGTTGCCGATGGCATAACAGGTGTTCCGCACCATCCGGTCCCGCCCGATCCGCTTGATCGGAGAGCCGGAGAAGCGCGCCCGGAACGCCGCGTCGTCCAGAACGGCCAGGTCCGCCAGCGGCGGCGCCAACAGGTCCGGGCGCGCATGGTATTTCACCTCTTCGGCGCGGCGGGCGAACTTGTTCCAGGGGCAGACCGCCAGGCAGTCGTCACAGCCGTAGATCCGGTTCCCCAGCGCGGGACGCAGTGCCTCGTCCACCGGCCCCTTGTGCTCGATGGTCAGGTAGGAAATGCAGCGCCGCGCGTCCAGCTGGTAAGGCGCGGGAAAGGCCCCGGTCGGGCAGATGTCCAGGCAGGCCCGGCAGGACCCGCAATGATCGCGCTCTGCCCCGTCCACCTCCAGCTCCAGCGTGGTAAACACACAGCCCAGGAACAGCCAGGATCCCAGCTCGCGGCTGACCAGGTTGGTATGCTTGCCCTGCCAGCCCAGCCCCGCCGCCTGCGCCAAGGGCTTTTCCGGCACCGGCGCGGTATCGACAAAGACCTTCACCTCGCCGCCCGCCTCGGCGATCAGCCAGCGCGCCAGCCGCTTCAACCGCTTCTTGACCACGTCATGATAATCGCGGTGCTGGGCATAGACGCTGATCGCCGCCCGGTCGCGCCGGTCCAACACCTCCAGCGGATCGTGCTCTGGGCCATAATTCTCACCCAGCATGATGACCGACCGCGCCTCGGGCCAGAGGACATCGGGTGCCCCGCGCCAGTGCACCCGATCCGCCAGCCAGTCCATCTGCCCGTGATAGCCCCGGTCCAGGAAGGCGCGCAGCCTGCCCATCACCTCGGGCACGTCGCCGGGCCGGCAGATGCGCGCCTGGGCAAAGCCGATGTCCCGCGCTTCGTCCTTCAGGCGTTCGGTCAGTTCCCTCACGACTCCCCCCGCTTCTTCTTGGCAAAAATACTCCGGGGG
>NZ_JARAMO010000260.1:0-7392 GCF_028807275.1 Mameliella sp. AT18 | reverse complement strand
ATCAACGGGCTGGACACGCATTACATGTACCGCGACGTGGTCGATATCATGGAAAAGGCCGGCGACCGGGTCGAGACGATCCTGGTGCCCAAGGTGGGCGTGCCCGCCGACCTCTACATGGTCGAGGCGATGATCAACCAGATCGAACAGGCCTGCGGCCTGACCCATCGCGTCGGCCTGGAGGCGCTGATCGAAACCGCGCTGGGCATGGCGAATGTCGAGGCGATTGCACAATTCGGCGGCCGGCTGGAGGCGCTGCACTTTGGCGTGGCCGATTACGCGGCCTCGATGCGGGCGCGCACCGTGAACATCGGCGGGCTGAACCCGAACTACCCGGGCGATCAGTGGCATGCCTCGATCACCCGCATGGTCATCGCCTGCCGCGCCTACGGGCTGCGCGCCATCGACGGGCCCTTTGGCGATTTCGCGGACGGGCAGGGCTTTGTCGATGCGGCGCGCCGCGCCGCCGCCCTGGGCTGCGAGGGCAAATGGGCCATCCACCCCAGCCAGATCGCGATGGCCAACGATGTTTTCAGCCCGCCCGAGGCCGAGGTTTCCAAGGCCGAGCGGATCATCGAAGAGCTCAAGGCCGCAGAGGCCGCGGGCAAGGGGGCGGCCAGCCTCGACGGCAAGATGATCGACGCGGCCAGCGAAAAGATGGCCCGCAACGTGATCGACATGGCGCAGGCGATTGCCGCCAAGGAAACCGGCATCGCCGCAGAATAACCCGCGCAGAGGGAGGATGAGAAATGGACATTCATGAACACCAGGCCAAGGAAATCCTGAAGAGCTTTGGCGTCCCGGTGCCGCGCGGCGGGCTGGCCTATTCGCCGGAACAGGCGGCCTATCGCGCCCGTGAACTGGGCGGGAACGCCTGGGTCGTCAAGGCGCAGATCCATTCCGGCGGGCGCGGCGAAGTGGGCGGCGTCAAGGTCTGCAAGTCCGAGCAGGAAGTGGCCGACTTCGCCCGTGGCCTGCTGGGCCGGCAGCTTGTCACCAAGCAGACTGACGCCAACGGCAAGGGCGTGTTCCGGCTCTGGGTCGAGGAAGCCTCTGACATCGCGCAGGAACTCTACCTGGGCTTTGTCCTGGACCGGAAGACCGAGCGCATCATGATCGTCGCCTCCGGCCACGGCGGGATGGAGATCGAGGACCTCGCCGAGGAAGATCCCGACAGCCTGGTGCGGTCGGTGGTCGATCCGGCGGTGGGGCTGGCCCTGTACCAGGCGCGCGAGCTGGGCTTCCGGCTGGGGCTTGAGCCCAAGCAGGTCGACCAGTTCTCGACCTTCCTGCGGGCTTGCTATCGCGCCTACCGCGATCTTGACGCCATGATGGTCGAGATCAACCCGCTGGTCATCACCGGGTCGGGCGATCTGGTGGCGCTGGATGCGAAAATGTCCTTTGACAGCAACGCACTGTACAAGCATCCTGCCATCGCCTCGCTGCGCGACCCGTCGCAGGAAGACCCGCGCGAGGCGACCGCCTATGACAACGGTCTGGCCTATGTCGGTCTTGATGGCGACATCGGCTGCATCATCAACGGCGCCGGGCTGGCGATGGCCTCGATGGACATGATCCAGCTGGCCGGGGGGCAGCCGGCGAACTTCCTCGACATCGGCGGCGGCGCTTCGCCCGAACGGGTCTGCCAGGCCTTCCGCACGGTTTTGTCGGACCAGAATGTCTCGGTGATCCTCGTGAACATCTTTGCGGGCATCAACCGCTGCGACTGGATCGCGAAGGGTGTGATCCAGGCCTACAAGGAGGTCGGTATCGACCTGCCCGTGGTGGTGCGCCTGAGCGGCACCAACGTCGAGGAAGGGCAGAAGATCATTCGCGAAAGCGGTCTGCCGATCATCTCTGCCGACACGCTGGAGGAAGCGGCCGAGAAGGCCGTCGCCGCCCGCCCGCAATCCGCCGCAGCCTGAGGAGTACGCGATATGGCTATCCTGATTGATGAAAACACAAAGGTCGTCGTCCAGGGCCTCTCGGGCCGGATCGGCCAGTTCCACGCCCAGGAGATGATCGAATACGGCACCAAGGTCGTTGCCGGCGTCACCCCCGGCAAGGGCGGCACCACGGTGCTCAACCGCCCGGTCTTCAACACCGTCCGCGAGGCGGTGGAGGCGACCGGCGCCGAGGCCTCCCTGCTTTTCGTGCCGCCGGCCTTTGCCGCCGATGCGATGATGGAAGCCGCCGATGCGGGCATCAAGACGGCGGTTTGCGTGACCGACGGCATCCCGGCGCAGGACATGATGCGGGTGAAACGCTTTCTCCGTCGCTACCCGCGGGAGCGCAAGATGCGCCTGATCGGGCCGAACTGCGCGGGCATCATCAGCCCCGGCAAGGGCTTCATGGGCATCATGCCGCCGCATATCTACATGCCGGGCCGTGTCGGCATCGTCGGACGCTCGGGCACATTGGGGTACGAGGCCGCCAGCCAGATGAAATCGCTGGGCATCGGCATTTCCTCTTCCATCGGTATCGGCGGCGATCCGATCAACGGATCCAGCTTCAAGGACATCCTGGAACTCTTTGAAAACGATCCGGAAACCGATGCGATCATGATGATCGGCGAGATCGGTGGCCCGCAAGAGGCAGAGGCCGCCGCCTATGTCCGCGATCACATGACCAAGCCGGTGGCCGCCTATATCGCGGGCCTGGCCGCGCCCAAGGGGCGGCAGATGGGCCATGCGGGCGCGATCATCAGCGCCTTTGGCGAAAGCGCGCAGGAAAAGGTCGAGATCCTCTCCTCTGCCGGGATCACCGTCGCGCCGAACCCTTCGGCGATGGGGCGGACGATGGCCGAGGTCCTGGGCATGAAGGCTGCAGCATGAGCGCCGCGTCCCTCATGGAGCCGGACTATACCGACTGGATCGGGCGGACAGAGACCCGCGAGGGGGGCGTCACGCCCAACCTCGCGGGGATGCTGAACGCCGCCGTCAGCCACGACCTGTCCCCGGAGCGCGATGTGCGCCCGGGGATGGAACTGCCAAGCCTTTGGCATTGGGTCGCTTTCCCGGAATTCGTCCCGATGAGCGACCTGGGCGAGGATGGGCATCCGGCGCTGGGCGGCTTCCTGCCGCCCTTGCCGTTCCGGCGCCGCATGTGGGCGGGAGGCGATGTGCGGTTCGCCGGTGTGTTCCACGTCGGAGAGCGGCTGACCAAGGTCTCGACCATCCGGGCGGTGACGCAGAAGAAAGGCAAGACAGGGCCGATGGCCTTTGTCACGGTGGATCACGTGACCACCGGCGATCAGGGCGGCGTGATCGAAGAAGAACAGAACATCGTCTACCTAGACATCCCGCCGGTCTTTCGTCCGCCGCGCCAGGTGCCGGTGCCCGAACGCATGGCCTACGATGAGCGTGTGCCGATGAACGAGGTTCGGCTTTTCCGTTATTCTGCGGCGACCTACAACGCACACCGCATCCACTATGACCTGCCGTACGCGCAACAGGTGGAGAAATACCCGGCGCTTGTCGTGCATGGCCCCATGCAGGCGACAATGGCGATCGAGGCCGCCGAGCGGCACACGGGCAAGGCGCCCGCGCGCTTCACCTACCGGGTGGTGCATCCGATGTTCCACGACGCCGACCTGCGCCTTGTGGGCGCCCTGGATCCGGCGGGCGGGGCCATCGAGGTCGGGACGGCCACCTTCGAGGACTACCTGGGCCTGCAGGCAAGGATGGAGTGGACGACATGAGCGGCATTCTGGACGGCATGCGCGTGGTCGAAAGCTCGGCCTTCGTGGCGGTGCCCCTGGCGGGCATGACCCTGGCGCAGATGGGCGCGGACGTGATCCGGTTCGACCTGCCGCAGGGCGGTATGGACTATAAGCGTTGGCCTGTAACCACCTCCGGAGAAAGCCTTTTCTGGGCGGGGATGAACAAGGGGAAACGCTCTGTCGCGCTGGATGTGAAGTGCCCGCGCGGGCGGGAGATCGCGCAGGAAATCATCTGTGCCCCGGGCGAAGATGCGGGGCTGTTCATCACCAACCTCGCGGCTAAGGGCTGGACCGACTACGAGACACTGAAGGCCCGCCGCGAGGACCTCTGCATGGTCTCCCTGCGTGGCGACCGGCACGGGAAACCGGCGGTGGATTACACCGTGAACCCCTCTCTAGGGTTTCCGATGGCGACGGGGCCTGAAGGGTCGTCCGACCCGGTCGCCCATGTCCTGCCGGCCTGGGACTGCATCGCCGGGAACATGGTGGTGTCCGGTCTCCTGGCGGCGGAAAGAGCACGCCTTCGCAAAGGGTTGGGGCAGTTTGTTGATCTGACTCTGAAGGATGCGGCGGCGGCGATGCTGGGCAACCTGGGCATCATCGGCGAGGTCGCGGTTAACGGGACCGACCGGGCCAAGGCGGGCAATTCGCTCTACGGTGCCTACGGGCAGGACTTCGTCTGTGCCGACGGTCGGCGCGTCATGGTGATCGCCCTGACCCCGCGCCAGTGGAAGAACCTGATGAAGGTCACCGGCACCGAGCAGGACATGGGTTATCTCGCGGCGCGACTGGGCGTCGACCTGATGCAGGAGGGGGTCCGCTGGACTTATCGGGCCGAGATCACAAAAGTGCTAGCGCCCTGGTTCTCACGTCGTAAAGTGAGCGAGTTTTCATCGGATTTCGACAAGGGCGGCGTGACCTGGTCGCAGTTCCGCAGCTTTGCTCAGGCACTGCGCGAGGACCCGGACCTGTCGACCGAGAACCCGATGTTCTCGGAAATCGAGCAGCCGGGGATCGGTCGCTACCGTGTGCCCGGTTCGCCGTTCAGTTTCGCCGGGATCGCGCGTGAGGCGCCGCGTCCCGCGCCGCAACTGGGACAGCACACCGAGGAGGTCCTGGCGGATGTGGCGAAACTGCCGGAGGGCGAGATCGGCAAGCTGATGGACGAGGGCGTGGCGGTTCAGCCGCGGGGCGATTTCCGCCTGGCCTCGTGACCATCGCCTGTTGAAATGGTGGTCAGGTCGCTCCCCGCCAAACAGAAGATCTGACCATAACACCCCGGGAAGCCACGGTTTCCCGGGGTCTCTGCATCAATTCGGTGACAGCCGCTCGGCCATCGCCGCGGTGCGGACGGTTTCCGAGAAATGGCGGAACTGCTCGGACAGGGGGCTGGAATTGCGCCAGACCATGCCGATCGTGCGTGTCGGTTGCGGCTCGGCGAACCGGGCGATGGAGACACGGGCGGCGGGCGTCTCGACGGGCACCGCCATTTCCGGGATCAGGGTCACGCCCAGCCCGGCCCCGACCATCTGCACCAGTGTCGTCAGCGATGACCCGTCCAGCCCGTCGCGCGGGGTGGCGGAACTCAGCTTGCAGAAACTCAGCGCCTGGTCGCGAAAGCAATGCCCCTCTTCCAGCAGCAGAAGGCGCATCTTTTTCAGGGCCTCCCCGTCGGGCACGGGGGCGTCCGCATCGGCCTCTGGCCGGACGAAGACAAAGCTCTCGTCGAAGAGCGCCACCTCGTGCAGCCCGGTTTCCCCGACCGGCAGGGCCAGGATGGCGGCGTCGATCTTGCCCTCGTGCAATTCCACCAGCAGGCGGGGCGTCAGCGTTTCGCGCACATGCAGGTCAAGCCCGGCGTTGTTGCGGTTCAGCTCGGCAAAGAGGGCGGGCAGCAGGTAGGGCGCGACGGTCGGGATCACACCCAGGCGCAACCGGCCGACCAGATCGCCCTGGGCGGCGCGGGCGAGGTCGTCGAACTCGTCCACGGCGCGCAGGATGTCGACCGCCCGGCTGAGACAAGCCTCGCCCAGGGCGGTCAGCCGCACCTGCCGCGCGCCGCGTTCGAAAAGCGGCGCGCCAAGGTCAGCCTCCAGATCCCGGATCTGCACCGACAGGGCGGGCTGCGAGATCGAACAGGCTGCGGCGGCGCGCCCGAAATGGCCATGCCGGGCCAGCGCCTCGAAATAGCGGAGTTGGCGGAGCGTTAGGTTCTTCATAGGAGAAAGTTATGTCGATGATGAGAAAATACAACTTAAACATATGATCATCCCTTGTTAGAAACATTCTAGGGTATGAGGGAGCGAGTCGCCCTGCCGGCCGGCGAGGGCCCCGCGCGGCGCGCGTCCTCCCCAGAGAGAGACAAGGAACGGGTCGGGCCGCAAAGGCCCGGACCGACGTTTATGACCAAGGGAGAACATCATGGACGGCAATGATATGGCGGGCAAATGCCCGGTCATGCACGGTGCGATCACCGAGACCGGCACATCGGTCACGGACTGGTGGCCGAAGACGCTGAACCTGGACATCCTGCACCAGCATGACAGCAAGTCGAACCCGCTGGGCGCGGATTTCGACTACCGTGAAGAGGTCAAGAGCCTCGACTTCGAGGCAGTCAAGGCAGACGTCAAGGCGCTGATGACCGAGAGCCAGGACTGGTGGCCGGCGGACTATGGCCATTACGGCGGCTTGATGATCCGTCTGGCATGGCACTCGGCGGGGTCCTATCGCCTGGCGGACGGTCGCGGTGGCGGCGGTCACGGCAACATCCGTTTCGCGCCGCTGAACAGCTGGCCGGACAACGGCAACCTCGACAAGGCGCGCCGCCTGCTGTGGCCGGTCAAGAAGAAGTATGGCAACAAGCTGAGCTGGGCCGACCTGATCCTGCTGGCCGGTAACATGGCCTATGAGTCGATGGGCCTGAAGACCTATGGCTTTTCCTTTGGCCGCGAGGACATCTGGCACCCGGAGAAAGACACCTACTGGGGTGCAGAGCGCGAGTGGCTGGCGCCGTCCGACAACCGGTATGACGACGTGGCCAAGCCGGACACGATGGAGAACCCGCTGGCAGCGGTCCAGATGGGCCTGATCTACGTGAACCCGGAAGGCGTGAACGGCCAGCCCGACCCGATCAAGACCGGCGCGCAGGTCCGCGAGACCTTTGCCCGCATGGCGATGAACGACGAGGAAACCGCGGCCCTGACCTGTGGCGGCCACACCGTCGGCAAGGCACATGGCAACGGTGACGCCGGCGCGCTGGGTGCCGAGCCCGAGGGCGCGGACGTCGAGACCCAGGGCTTTGGCTGGATCAATCCCAATCTGGACGGCAAGGCGACCAATGCCGTGACCTCCGGCATCGAGGGCGCCTGGACCACCAACCCCACCAAGTGGGACATGGGCTATTTCAAACTGCTGTTCGGCTACGAGTGGGAACTGACCAAGTCGCCCGCAGGCGCGAACCAGTGGCGCCCGATCGACATCAAGGAAGAGGACATGCCGGTCGATCCCACGGATTCGTCCAAGCGTGTCATGCCGATGATGACCGACGCCGACATGGCGATGAAGATGGACCCGATCTACAACGAAATCTGCCAGAAGTTCATGGCGGACCAGGCGTATTTCGAGGACTGCTTTGCCCGCGCATGGTTCAAGCTGACCCACCGCGACATGGG
>NZ_JARAMO010000259.1:0-3173 GCF_028807275.1 Mameliella sp. AT18 | reverse complement strand
CCTGTACGTTTTGTACAAAACGTACAGGGAATCCGGCATTTTGTACAAAGCGGTAAGGTTTTGATAACGGGTGGCCTCAGACGGCGTAGCGCGTCGCGCCGCGGCGGTTCTCGTCCACCGGCTCGGACAGGACCACCGCCTGGTGCGCGCGCTGATCGCAGTTGGCGCGCGGGCAGACCCGGCAGTTGATGCCGATTTCGGCCGCATGCGGCTGTCGGACGTTCAGGTCCTCGGCGTAGCCGATGCTGCCGACGTGTTCCATCGCGCAGCCCATCGCCACCGCCAGCCGCACGTCCTGCCTGTGGCGGGCAAAGCTGGGGCGGTCCACGGTGCGGGCAAAGACGAAGAACTGCGAGCGGTCCGGCATCTCGGCCACCTGAGGCAGAATCAGGCCCGGTGTCCGGAAACAGGTGTGCACCTCCAGCCGGGGGCAGGCGCCGCCGTATTCCGCCAGGTGAAAGTCGGTCGAGTTGAATCGTTTGGTGACGTTGCCGGCCTTGTCGATCCGCAGGAAGAAGAACGGCACGCCCCGCGCTCCGCTGCGTTGCAGCGTGGTGGCGCGGTGGCAGGCCTGTTCGAAACTGACACCGAACCGCGTGGCCAGGTGATCGAAGTCGTATTTGCTCTGCAGCGCCTCGGCCAGGAAGCGGTCATAGGGCATCAGCACGGCGGCGGCAAAGTAATTGGCCAGCTCCACCCGGCAGCGCGCGCGCCCCTTGGCGTCGGTCAGCCCGCTGCGGCCAAGGATGTCGTCCAGCAGGTCCTTCTGTTCTACCAGCGCGGCCACATGGACCAGCTGGAACACCCGGTTGGGATGGTCCAGTGCCTCGGACAGTCGGACCTCGCGGCGTTCTTCGTCATATTCCCTGAGCGAGGTCGGCATCTCGGCCACCGGGACCAGCCGAACCCGCAGGTCCAGCCGGTGCCGCAGCCGCAGTTTCAGCGCCGGATAGATGTCGTCGGGCGCCACGTTCTCGCCGAACCAGAACCCTTCGGCGGCCTGTTCAAGTGCCTCGAAGTGGTTGCGGTTGCTGCGGAAAAAGTTGTGGACCACGGCCTCGGAGGTCTGCGGCAGGACACGCTGCCCGGTCTCGCCGGAGCTGGCCACGCTCATCAGCTGGTCATTCGTCGCCATGAAGGCGCGGTGCAGTTTCAGAAAGCAGGCGGCCAGGTCCGGACTGTGCGCCAGCGCGGCGCGCAGCTGCGGCAGGTCGGGGCGGGCGCCCTCGAACAACGGGTCCTGGAGGACGGCGCGGATGTCGGCCAGTTGCGCCGTGTCGTCGTCCTCGGCGATGTCGCGCCAGTCAACACCATAGGCCTCGAAAAGCTTGAGCAGGACTGGCACCGACACGCTGCGCTCGTTCTTTTCCAGGAGGTTCACGTAAGAGGTCGAGATGCCCAGGCGCTTGGCCATCTGCACCTGGGTCTGGCCGTGTTCGATGCGCAGCCGGCGCAGGCGGGGTCCGATGAAGGTCTTCATGGTATTTTACAGTATACTAAATTTTACATTTTGACAATTGCGGGTGTTTGTAAAATCTCGCATTTACAGCAGGACCCGGCTTTGTTTCCAGTTTCTGAATGTCTGGCGCATGGTGTCTCTCAACCGCAAGGGAGGAGCACCATGCGCACCGGACAGACCCATCTTTTCATCCCCGGCCCGACCAATGTGCCGGAGGCCGTGCGCCAGGCGATGAACGTCCCGCAGCAGGACATGCGCGCCAGCGACTTTGGCAGCCTGACCCTTGGCCTGTTCTCCGACCTCAAGCGCGTGTTCAAGACCGCGACCGGCGAGGTCATGCTGTTCCCCGGCTCCGGCACCTCGGCCTGGGAGGCGGCGATCACCAACACGCTGAACCCCGGCGACAAGGTGCTGATGGCGCGTTATGGCCAGTTCTCGACTCTCTGGGTCAAGATGGCCGAGATGCTGGGGCTGGAGCCTGTCGTCGTCGATCTGCCCTGGGGTGCCAGCGCGCCGGTGGGCGAGTTCGAGCGGATCCTGGGCCGCGACGTGCACGATGAGATCAAGGCCGTATTTGTCACCCACAACGAAACCGCGACCGGCGTCGTGTCGGACGTGGCGGCGGTGCGCCGCGCGCTCGACAGCACGTTCCACGATGCGCTGCTGTTCGTCGATGGAGTCTCCTCGATCGGGTCGATGGATTTCCGGATGGACGACTGGGGTGTCGACCTGGCCGTGACCGGCAGCCAGAAGGGCATGATGATGCCGGCGGGCCTGGGGATCCTGGGTGTCAGCCAGAAAGCGCTGGAGGCGTCGAAGACGGCCACCATGCGCCGCGCCTACTACGATTTTGCCGACATGCGTGCCTTCAATGCCGACGGCTATTTCCCCTACACCCCGCCGACGCCGCTGCTGCACGGGCTGCGCGCCTCGCTGGACCGGATCTTTGCCGAGGGGTTGGAGGCGGTATTTGCCCGCCACGCGCGTCTTGCCGAGGGCATCCGCCGTGGGGTGAAGGCCTGGGGGCTGGAACTGGTGGCCGAGCATCACAGCTATTACTCGAACACCGTCAGCGCGATCCGCGTGCCCGAGGGCGTGGATGCCCGCGAGGTGCTGCGCATCGCCTATGACGATCTCAACGCCTCTTTCGGGTCCGGCCTTGGCCGTCTGAACGGCAAGGTTTTCCGCATCGGCCACCTGGGCGATTTCAACGAGGGCATGGCGCTGACCGCGCTCAGCCTCGCCGAACTTTCCCTGATGCGCGCGGGCGCTGCCGTGGTCCCCGGCTCTGGCGTCGGTGCGGCGCAGGCCTGGTTCGCGGGCGATATCGAGTACCGGCAGCCCTTCGCGGTGGCCGCCGAGTAACCCCATCCCGACACCCGGGACCCTATGAACGCGCCCCTGCACGGGGCGCGGTCGGTCCCCTCATGTTTTGAAGAAAGGTAAGATCCATGTCCCACACGCTGCACCCGCTCCGCAAACAGCGCCTGCACCGCTCTGAACTGGCGGTGCCCGCGTCGAACCCCGCGATGGTCGAAAAGGCCGCCGACAGCGCCGCCGATTACGTCTTTCTGGATCTCGAAGACGCGGTGGCGCCCCCTGAAAAGGACCAGGCGCGCAAGAATGCCGTCGAGCTGCTGAACGACATCGACTGGGCCGGCAAGGGCAAGACGGTTTCGGTGCGGATCAACGGGCTGGACACGCATTACATGTA
>NZ_JARAMO010000258.1:0-6780 GCF_028807275.1 Mameliella sp. AT18 | reverse complement strand
ATCAACGGGCTGGACACGCATTACATGTATCGCGACGTGGTCGACGTGGTCGAACAGGCTGGCGAACGGCTGGACCTGATCATGATTCCCAAGGTCGGCACCGCCGCCGACGTCTACGCGATCGACATGATCGTGACCCAGATCGAAGACGCGATGGGCCTGAAAAAGCGCATCGGCTTCGAGCACATCATCGAAACTGCGCTTGGCATGCAGAACGTGTCGGAAATCGCCGCCGCCTCCAAGCGCAACGAGAGCCTGCACTTCGGTGTCGCCGACTACGCGGCTTCGACCCGGGCGCGGACCACGATCATCGGCGGCGTGAACCCCGACTACTCGGTCCTGACGGACCCCGACGCAAACAACGCCCGCGAAACCCACTGGGGCGACATGTGGCACTATGCATTGGCCCGGATGGTGGTTGCCGCACGCGCCAACGGTTTGCGCCCGATCGACGGCCCCTTCGGCGACTTCCAGGACCCCGACGGCTATCGCGCCGCCGCCAAGCGCGCCGCCGTTCTGGGCTGCGAGGGCAAATGGGCGATCCACCCCAGCCAGGTCGCGCTGGCCAATGAGGTCATGAGCCCCTCCGAGGCTGAAGTGACAAAGGCCGAGCGCATCCTGGCCGCGATGGCCGAGGCCGAGGCCGCCGGCAAGGGCGCGGTTTCGCTCGACGGGCGGCTGATCGACTATGCTTCGATCCGTCAGGCCGAAGTGCTGGTCGAGAAGGCGCGTCAGATTGCTGCCGGATAAGATTCCGGCACTGAAAGGCGATGCGGCCCGGGCATTCCGGGCCGCGATCCGCCGTGCCGACCCGGCACTGGCCATGCGCGAGAGCCTGGGGCAGCATCCGCTGCCCCGCCCGGCGCATGGGTGCCGAACCATTGTCCTTGCCCTGGGCAAGGCCGCCCCCGCAATGTTGCGCGCAGTCCTGCCCCGCATCAGCGGGCCGCGGGTGATGATCTGCGTCACCCATCGCGAGAACCAGGAACAGGTCCCGGGCGCCGAGGTCTACCGGGCCGGCCACCCCGTTCCCGACACCGTGGGCGCGCGCGGCGCCGAACGGACGCAGGAAGTTCTGAAAAGCGCCGTCGCGGGCGACGTCGTGATCGCGCTGATCTCGGGAGGTGGGTCTGCCCTGCTGCCCGCCCCGCCGGACGGTGTCAGCCTGGAAGACAAGCAGACGCTCAACCGCCTGCTTCTGGACAGCGGGCTGGACATCGTGGCGATGAACCTCGTCCGGCAGCAAGTCTCGCAGCTGAAGGGCGGCGGGATGTTGCGGCTGGCCGCCCCCGCGCTCGTCACCGCCTATATCCTCTCGGACGTGATCGGTGACGACCTGCGGGCCATTGCCAGCGGCCCCAGCGTCGCGCCCATCGGCACGCCGGAACAGGCGCGCGACCTGCTGCATTCGATGGGCCTGTTCAACCGCCTGCCCGAGAGCATCCAGCGCCACCTGCGCAACGCGCCGCGCGCAAACGCGAACCTCACGGCCAGAAATCACCTGATTGGTGGCAACCGCGAAAGCGTGCAGGCCGCCGCTGATGAACTGCGCCCGGACTACGAGATCCATGTCATCGAGGACCCGCTGACCGGCGACGTGAACGAGGCCGTCTGCAAGACCTTTCGGACACTGCGTGATGTCGGAGCATCGGACAAGCCGCGCGCGTTCCTCTGGGGCGGCGAAACCACCGTTCAGGTGCGCGGCGGCGGATTGGGTGGGCGGAACCAGGAACTGGCCTTGCGGATGGCGGCGCTTGCCGACGCCGAACCGATCGCCGCGCCTTGGGTCTTTCTGTCGGCCGGAACGGACGGGCGGGACGGACCGACGGATGCGGCTGGCGCGATTGTCGACCAGTACACCCTGGCCCGCATCCGAGGCAAAGGGCAGTCCCCAACAGAGTACCTGGACCGCAACGACAGCAACGCCGCCTTGCGCCTGTCCGAAGACCTGCTGATCACCGGCGCAACCGGCACAAATGTTGCCGATGTACAGATCCTGCTGATCGGCTGAGGCTTCAGCCTCGGCGCAAGGCCCCGTGGTCACGCAGGACTTCGCGATCCTGCGTGTCTTCGCCCTGGCGCCAATCGGGGACATCGTTCACGAGCATATGCGCGGCCCGTTGCAGGGTCGCGCGCATCTTTTCCACCGCCGGCCCCGTCAGCCCCACATCGGCCAGCGCCCTGTCGAACGTCTGCAGCCACAGCTCCGCATCCGCTTCGCGGATCGGGATATGGGCATGTATTTCGCGCAGGTTCATGTGACCATTGCGCTCGCGGTAGTACGGCCTCCCGCCAAGAAACCCGCTCATGAACTCGAATTGAGCCTGACGGGTGTGGGACAGCCCATGTCCGCGGAAATGCAGGCGGTGCAATTCATGCACCGCCGGGTCACTTTCCATCAGGTCGTAAAACCGCTCCACGAGGTCTCGGAGAGCGGTTTCACCGCCAATCTCTTGCAATGCGCTTGTCATGGCTTCGGCCTAGCCCACCCCGGAAAGGGTCGCCTTGAGATACGTCAAGACCGCGGCTTTTCCTTCTTGGGATCATAGGCGGCCAGGTCGGGGCGGATCGTGGCAGGCAGACGTTTCTGATGCCCGTCCAACTTGCCGATCTCCAGCTTGGTGCCCGGTTCCGCATGGGCCACGTCGACCCGCGCCATCGCGATGTTGCGGCCCAGGATCGGCGAGCGCATGGACGATGTGATCTCGCCGATCTGCGCACGGCCGATGTGGACGCAATCGCCGTGCCCGACCTCGACATTGCTGTCGATGTCCAGCCCGACGAGTTTGCGCGCCGGCGTTTCCTTGCGGCGGATCAATGCCTCGCGCCCGATGAAATCATCCGGCTTGGACTTGAGCGGCACGGTAAAGCCGACGCCGGCCTCGAACGGGTCGGTCTGGTCCGAGAAGTCGTAGCCGGCAAAGATCAGCCCGGCCTCGATCCGCACCATGTCCAGCGCCTCCAGACCCATCGGGCGGATACCATGCGCCTGACCTGCCTCCCAGACGGCGTCAAAGACCTCGCCCGCGTGTTTCGGGTGGCAGAAGATCTCGTAGCCCAGTTCGCCTGTATAGCCGGTGCGGCTGACCACGACCGGAATACCCTGGTCGTCGCCGATGCGCGCGGGGGCAAAGCGGAACCAGGCGAGATCCTCGAAGTTTGGCTGGTGCGGGGCCGTCCAGATGATCTTTTTCAGCAGGTCGCGGCTTTCGGGCCCCTGCACGGCGATGTTGTGCTGCATGTCGGTGGACGAGCGGATCAACACCTTCAGGCCCAGTTCCTCGGCCTTTTCGCGCAGCCAGTCGCCGCCGTAGTCCGACCCGCCGATCCAGCGGAAGTTGTCCTTGCCCAGTCGGAACACGGTGCCGTCGTCGATCATGCCGCCGTGCGGGTAGCACATCGCGGTGTAGACGACGCCGCCCACCGGCAGGGTCTTCATATTGCGGGTAAAGACGTATTGGCACAGCGCCTCGCTGTCCGGGCCGGTGATCTCGAACTTGCGCAGCGCGCTGAGGTCGAGGACGACGCATTTTTCGCGGCAGGCGTGGTATTCCTCGATCGGACCGGCGCTGGACATGCAGTTGGCTAGCCAGAAACCGTTGTATTCGATGAAATTGTCGGTGAACCGGTCGAACCGGTCGTGAAAGCCTGTCTGTTTAGTCATCTTCGGTTCCGCATCAGGAGTAGGCCGGTACGCGACGGCGCGTTGAAAGGATTCCTTGCCGCTGTAGGTGCGCACATGGATGTCGGTCGGGTTCCAGCCGTTCGCCGCCGAGGTATCGTCCGGGCAGGCAGAGCTGACACAGACCAGGTCGGTCAGCGCGCGCAACAGGACATAGTCACCGGGGCGCGACCAGGGCTCGTCCGAGTACATCACCCCGTGCTCGTCCAGCCCGGTGTTGAAGAAGAAGTTGATCGCCATCCAGCCCTTGCGCCCGGTCACCCCATGCGGCGCCAGCGCGCCGTTGAAGTTGTCCGAACAGTTGACGTGGCCGGGATAGCCGATGTCGTCGTAGTACTTGGCGGAACAGGCCAGCGCGAAGGCATCGTGCCGCCCACAGGTGTCCTGGATGACCTCGACCAGCGGCAGCATGTCCTGATCGTAGTATTTCGCATGCAGGCCCGGCATCGGGTAGGCATGTTCCATCAGGGTGCGCGTGGTGGTCACGTCCAGCGCGTGTTCGATTCCCTTGTCCAGCTTGCGCGCGGAAAAGCACTGGAAATCCGTGCATTGGCGTCCGTCCACGTCAAGGATCTGGATATAGTCGCCGGCCTTGACGAAATAGGCCTCAGCCGTGGCGGAATGCACGCGCACGTCCGCCACCGGATCGGCCAGCGGGTCGGGCAGCTCGAACTTCGGCAGGGGTTTGATCGTCGCCCGACGGATGTAGATCGTCAGCGGAGTCGCCGTATCCTGCGCCTCGAAATCCATGATGCCGCCGGGCGCGGCGATGATGGCGATCCCTTCTTGCGCGGCGGTAAAGCTCTCGGTGGTCTTTGCGGGGGTCGTGGATTCAAACAGGTTGACCGCCTGAGCTTTGGAAAGATCCAGGCCACGCGCCTCGACCCCCATGCGCAGGCTGCGCAGCGACTGGTCAGATGAGGTCAGGAGCGCCTGCAAGCCCGTTGCAGGCCCCTGCCCGCTCGCGCCGATCAACCCCGGATCGAAGGTTCCATCCGGACGGGCGCAGACGATCTCGCACCGCTGGCCGCCTTCCGTGTTCTCGATCTCCAGCCGGTCACCCGCCTCGAGCCGCACCAGGATCGCGCCCATGCCTTCGACGACATAGCGCTCGGTCCCCGGAGGCATCGAGAAGACCCGAGGCTCGAAGATCCCGCTGGGCCGCGGCGGTCCGGGGACCACGTTGGGATATCTGGTATCAAGCACGTCCATTCCTCCCGATATTTGCCTTTACGGAAAATAATATTAATGATGAGAATATACCCGGTGGCGTGTTCGCGCAAGCGATACAGACAGGAATCTCTCTAATCGACAGGAGTTTCACAACATGAGTGCGCTTTTTCTGGGCCTGGTTGCGGCCGTTTGCTGGGGTCTGCATGACATCGCGATTCGCTATCTCAGCCGGACCGTTCCGCTCATGGGCGCATTGCTTGTGGTCCTATTGACAGGCCTTGCATTCCAGGGGGGCGTGATTCTCGGCAAGGGTGAGTGGCTTTTGCCGCATGGGGCGGCGCTCTGGTATGCGCTGGCCGCGGGTTTCACCTTTCTCGCGGCAAGTCTCGGGCTCTATTTCGCCTTTGAACGTGGTCCCGTACGTCTGGTCAGTCCGATCATCGGCGCCTTTCCGATCCTTTCCCTGATCTACGCGGCGCTTGGCGGCTCGATCATCACGCCCGATCAGATCGCAACCGTTCTGGTTGTGATCGGCGCCGTCGGCCTGGTGGCCATCCTCTCGGATTCCGCGCAGGGCGACGTCCCGCCCCGGGGGCCGACGGTCGCCTATTCTCTGCTCTCTGCGTTCGGCTATGCCAGCACCTTCAAGCTGGGCCAGCTGGCGGCGGAAACCGGCGGCGAATGGCAAAGCACATTTGCCACGCGACTGGTCGCGCTGCTGCTGCTGTGCGGCATCCTCTGGGCAATCCGGCCCGACATCCGGGTGGGCCGCAAGGCGGTGGTTCCGCTGGTGGCGATGGGCCTGCTGGATGGCATCGCCCTGCTGTCGGTGATCTCGGCCGCCTCGTTGCCGCAGCCCGAGTTCGCGGCGGTCGCAGCCTCGATCTTCGGTCTCTTCACCATCCTGTTGGCACGCGTGCTGTTGAACGAACAGATGCGGATCGCGCAATGGGCCGGTTGTATCGTAGCCTTCCTGGGGATCGGATACCTGACGCTCTGACCAGATGGCGGAGCCTGTCAGCTCCGCCAGCCTGCCGCCTGCTGGCGTTCATAGGCGCGGATCGCGTTCCGCATCAGGATCGCGACGGTCACGGGACCAACACCGCCGGGCACCGGCGTGATCCATCCGGCGACCTCCTTGACGGCATCGGTATCCACGTCACCGACGATCTCGGTCGTGCCGTCGGGGTGAACCCGCTGGTTGATACCGATGTCGATCACCGCCGCCCCCGGTTTGACCATGTCGGGACCGATCAGATGGGCCTTGCCCACGGCCACGACAATCACGTCGGCGCGGCGAGAGTGCATGGCGACCGAGCGCGTCAGGTGATGACAGACCGTGACCGTGGCGCCTTCGGCCATCAACATCATCGCCGCCGGCTTCCCGACGATTTCCGAGTGCCCCACCATGACGACCTCCAGCCCCTCCATGTTAAGGCCGGTCGCGCGCACCAGTTCGACCGCGGCGGCCGCGGTACAGGGCGCCATCGCCACGTCGTTGTAGACGATGTTCCCGATCGAGGCCGGGTTCATCCCCTCGACGTCCTTGAGCGGATGGATCGCGGACTGCAAGGAGCGGACGTTGATGTGGCTGGGCACCGGGCGCTGCAGGATGATGCCCAGAACTTCCGGGTCATCATTCATTTCCTGGATTCGCGCCTTGCACTCTTCCTGCGTGACCTCGCCGCCCCAGAACTCCTGGTCAAAGGGCAGGTCGACGGCAGCAGCGGCCCGGGCCTGGTTGCGGACATAGACCGCAACCTCCGGAACATCCCCGATCGAGATCGACACGAGCTTGCCGATCCGCCCGGCGGAATTGGTAATGCCACGCACCTCGGCAAGGATACGCTCCTGCACGGGCTTGCCAAGCAGCACCCGGGGATCCTGTTTCATGCCGTCAGCCCCTCCGGCTCTGCCAGTCCATT
>NZ_JARAMO010000257.1:0-1835 GCF_028807275.1 Mameliella sp. AT18 | reverse complement strand
GCCGCCGCTCTCGCCGAGTGGCGCGGTCTATACGCGGCATAAGGGACAGCCATCCTGCCACAACTGAGACCGGTTCGAATTCGTCTGACACCCCACTACCAAGGCATGTGCCTTGCCGATGCGCAGGAAAAATTGGAAGGTGGGCGCAAAGAATACAATGAGGATCGCCCCCCGCAACGTGATCGGAAACAACGTCCCGATCGCCATGGATAAACCCGAAGTCGTCACAAGCCTGTCACCGTGTACCGCCAAGTTTTTCCCGCGTCAGGTGGTCCGGCGTTGGGCACAGGTCAATACCCACCGGACACTGCACGCGGCTGGATGAAAAACCAGTGCCCGGTCAAATCAGGAAGGACCCAGTAAGTTGGTTGAATTTCTCAAGCCTCTCGGAGGAAAGTCCCTATCAGCGGCTTTCGGTGCGGTGGTACTGTTGTTGTCTTCTGCGTCCGCCGGTAGCGCCGAAGGGGCGCGTTGCGTCGCCGATCCCGTTGCGGTCATTGCCCGGGCGCCAACAGCGGCAATGGCGACCACACCGCTCCCCGCCGATCTTGCTGCGGATCTTGATGCTGCCGTGAAGAGCGTCCTGCCAAAAGTCGCGGCCCCGGGTATCATCGCAGGTGTGCGCACGCCTGCCGGTTACTGGACTTCGGCATATGGGCTTGCAGATCCCGAAACCGGTAGGCCGATGGAAGTCGGTATGTTCACTCGCATCGGTTCGGTCACGAAGACATTCACCGGAACTCTTCTGATGCAGCTTGTCGAGAGCGGCGCGGTCTCGCTCGACGATACGATCGGGCAATATGTCGACGATATTCCGAACGGTGACAGGATCACGCTTCGGCAATTGGCAAATATGACGAGTGGCGTGCAGAGTTACACAAATCTCGACAGTTTCCAGGATCAACTTTTTGCTCAGCCCGGCAGGGTCTTTTCGACAGACGAGCTATTGGGCCTTGCAATCCCCAGGTCGCCGGCCTTCGAACCCGGTGAGCGCTTTGATTACTCCAATAGCAACTTCGTTTTGCTGGGACTGGTTATCGAGAAGGTAAGCGGAAAGTCTCTTGCCGAAAACTACCAGACGGGAATCTTCGCCCCATTGGGAATCGAAAATACCTTTTCTCCCGGAGCTAACCCCGATCTGCCCGATCCACATCCCCAAGGCTACACATTGCAGGGTATTGTGGATCACCCGAAAGTCGCAACTAACGCGACGAACTGGAACCCCTCATGGAGCTGGGCGACCGGGCATCTTGTATCCACGGTCGATGACCTGCTGACTTTTGGACGCGCGCTCGGGACAGGGCAGGGACTACTGGGCACCGATGCTCAGATGACGCGTCTGAATGCTTTCCCAAAGCCATTGGGCTACGGAATTGCCCTGGGTTGCGTGGATGGGTGGATCGGCCACGACGGGTCTGAGCCGGGCTATACGACCACACTCTTTTACGACACGACCAGTGACACGACCGTTGCCGTTCAAGCCAACAGTGACATCTTTTCCGGGGACTGCGAAGATCAGGCTGTACTGCCTGACAATTCGACTGAGTTTACCTGCAATTCGCCAGCGCTGCGCGTGTTCAGTGCTTTGTCGGATGCTCTGGGTCACGAGTATGCTGGTCACGACTAGGCTCAGGATCTGTAATTTGCGGAGCTTTGCGGTGTTTCCCTTGAGGAGTTCAGGGATCTGTCCGCACTGATTGCTTTGAGGCGATCGTTCTGTATCGGGTTTCACAAGGCCGAACGTTGCAGTGAACCGCCCCGGGTTTACCGGAGATTTTCTGGTTCAATGATTAGGCAGCTTTTTCAGGAGCGTTCAAGCTTTCGTAGAATGCCTC
>NZ_JARAMO010000256.1:0-15908 GCF_028807275.1 Mameliella sp. AT18 | reverse complement strand
AACCAAATCAATGGGTCCTGACCCTAGGCGTTTACTGGCTCTGACCCTGGGTAACAGAATATCGCTTCCATCAGATTTTGCAGATCCGGATTTCTCCCCTGTGGAGGGTGGCGACCCATCAGAGCTTGAAAACACTCAGTCCGAAACGGACTACATTGAAGGTCTGCTTTGGTTTCCACAGACTGACCTACTCGCAATCGCAGCAAAAGTCGGGCTCCCGCCCTCAGTTTCTCAAGACGTCCAGAACATCCGCTCGCTCCAGCGCTCGTCGTAGCGCATGGTTCGAAACCCGCACATAGATCTCCGTCGTCCTGAGGCTGGCGTGTCCGAGCAAGGCCTGGACCATCCGGATGTCGATTCCCTCCTCGATCAGCAGCGTCGCCGCAGAGTGCCGGAACCGGTGCGGCGTCAGGTGCGGCTCGATGCCGAGGCGCCTGGACAACGCCCGCAGCCGTTTTCGGAACGTCGCCGAGCGGAGCCGGCGACCTTCCGTGTTCAGAAACAGGGGTGCTGCGACGGAGCCCTCCCTGCGTCGTACCTCGGAATGTCGCCTTACTTCCTCCTGTAACTCATGGTTCGGCACAAAGACGATCCGCTCCTTGTTGCCTTTGCCCCGGACGAGGATTTGGCTTCCGTCAAGCGCGACGTCGCGGACCTTTACATTGGTCAGCTCGCTGATCCGTAGCCCGGTCACGATCAGCAGCTTGATGATCAAGAGCGTGACGGCAATCTCAGAGGCCGGTGTTGCACCATGCTCGCCCGGCGTCGACCGCGGGGCGATTGGGCCGTCACCGGCTTGGAGCACCGCTCTGAGGGTGTCGCGATCGATCGGACGTGGCAGGCGTCGCGGGATCCTCACAGAGATGCGGACATCCGCGAACGGGGAGGGCAGGGCGCTGTTCCGATCTTCGCGCCAGGCGAAATACGACTTCAGGGTCACCAGACGCCGCTCGATGGTCGCCGGCTTGGCACCCAACGCGTCGCGCAGATGGCGGTGGTAGGCGAGGATGTCGTCTTTCGACAGCGGGTCGCTGAGACGGTGCGCTGCGGTGAACCGCGCGAAGGTGCGCAGGTCCTGGGTATAGGCCCGCAAAGTGTGGTGTCCGACGCCGCGCTCGTCGCGGCAGGTATTGATGAAGGCTCTGTGGTCGAGGCGAGGCATGCTGAACTCCATTGTTGGGGTTCAGCCAGTTCAGCACGGGCTGTTCAGTGCTCTGAGATGGCCCGACCAAGCGGTAACGATAATGGCCCCGCCTTATCGCGGCCGCTGCCTTAGATTCGTCTCCGGCGGGATTGCCAGACCCCCGCTGGAAGGAGTTCAGCAGGTCCTCCGTCGTTGTGACCTGAAAAGTTAAAGCGGGCTTTGGGTCCTGACGGATCCGGACAATGCGGAAAGGGGTCTGGCGGGGTTCCGGAAGGGGCCCGCCACCCGCCGCAAGACAGCTTCCCTTGAATGCTCTCCGGTCCGCGCACGGTTGCCGTGCGCTCCTTCTGACCTCGGAGACCACCCATGGCCAAAGCCAAGCCCAAATTCGACGCCGCCGCGTCGATTACGAACGAGCTCATCCGCATCATCGAACGCGGCGTCCTGCCGTGGCGCAAGCCCTGGACCGCGGGTGGTAGCTCCCGGCCTCTGCGCGTGAGCGGCGAGCCCTACCAGGGCGTCAACAACTTCCTGCTGACCATGCGGACGACGATGGCCGGCTACGGCTCGCCCTTCTGGATGACGATGCCACAGGCCAACGCTCTGGACGCCAGGATCCGCAAAGGCGAGAAATCCTCCCTGGTGGTCTATTACGGGCAGAGCCGGAAACAAGGAGAAGGCGGTGACGCGGCCGACGAGGGAGAGACCGACGACGCCCGCGTCTTCCGTTTCCAGAAATCCTACCGGGTCTTCAACGCCTGTCAGATCGAAGGGCTCCCGGACAGTTTCCATCCTGACCCCGAGCCCGTGCCGGATCATCCGGGAGCGGAGCCGATCCCGCATATGCAGGCCTTCTTCGAGGCCATCGACATCACCACGGTGTTCGCGGGTGACGAGGCCTATTACATGCCGGCCGTCGACAAGGTCTACATGCCGCCCATCTCACGGTTTCAGGATCCGCGAAACTTCTACGGCGTTTGGGCGCATGAATGTTCTCATGCGACCAAGGCGCCGCATCGCCTGAACCGCAACTATGGCCTGTCCCGGTTCGGAAATACGGCTTACGCACGCGAAGAAATCGTCGCTGAGATGACGTCGTGTTTCCTCGGCCAGCAACTGGGGTTCACGGCGCATACGCTCGAGATGAACGCGGCCTACCTCTACAACTGGCTCCGCGTCCTGCGCTCGGACACCAATGCGATCTTCAAACATGCGGCGGACGCACAGCGGGCCCGTGACTATCTGATTTCCCGGTCGGAGGCGGGCAGGGCGCGGGATGCCGATCGGGCCGCGTGAGGGGATGTCTAAGAGTAAAGGGAAAGAGGGCTTCGGGCCGGGTGGTTTCACCCCATCCGGAAAGGACAGACCCATGAGCAATCCAGAACCCGCCGAGCCGTCCCCGCCCGACGCCGCCGCGATCGCCGCGCAGAACGACGCCTTCCGCAGGCTTGCCTGTCTCGGCGTCGCGCCGGATCAACCGATCCAGGGGCGCATGCATGTCACCCGCTCCTTGATGGAGGCCGGAGACGGTTTCATGGCCGAGGCCGTGAAGGCGACGGGGGCGTTCGAGACCTTCGAGCCTGAGAACGATCCGGAGGGCTGGCACGATTTCGGGGCGGTTACGATCCGCGGCGAGACCGTGTTCTGGAAAATCGACATGTTCGAGGCTGACACGGACTTCCGCTACGGCGCCGAAACCCCCGACAATCCCAAGACCACGATGCGCGTGTTGACGATCATGATGGCCCGCGACTGGTAGGGTAGGGGACCTTCCCCGAAGAATGACATCGACAGGCCCGCTGACCCTTCGAAAGGGAATGCGGGCCTTTAGTCCTGTTGATCCCCGGATCCGGGGATCGGTCAGGCCGCCCGGGACGTCCGGGTGGCGCAGAACCCAGAGAAGGACATCTCATGACTCGAAGCTTCAAGCCCGTTTCCGTCGCCATCGGCGATCTCGTCGCACATCCGGCAAACGTGCGGACGAACTCCCCCGAAACCTACGTCTCCGAGAACATCGCGCATCTGAAGGCCAGCATCGCGGTTCTGGGCCTCCTGCAGCCGCTGCTGGTCCAGCAGATGGATGGCAAGTTCGGCGTTCTCGCCGGCGGCCGCCGTCATGCGGCGCTCCTGGAGCTTGTCGCGGACAAGACCGCCAAGGGGTTCACCAAGAGCACGAAGATCGACTGCCGCCTGGTCCCGGACGATTGCGACGTGACCACCGCGCTGTCGCTCGCCGAAAACATCACCCAAGCGCCGATGAACGCGATCGATGAGTTCGAGGCCTTCGCGCGGATGATGGAGGTCGACGGCCAGACACCCGAGACCATCGCCAGGACCTTCGGCACCACGGTGGCTGCCGTGAAAGGCCGGCTGCGCTATGGGCTCATCCACCCCGACATCCGCGCCGCGGCGCGGGCCAAATCGATCACACTTGATGTGATGAAGGCCTTCGCGGACCATCCGAGCCAGGAGGTGCAGCGCGAGGTCTTCGAGGCGCTCACCAAAGAGGACGGCTACCTGCAGGCCTATACCGTCCGCAATGCGCTGAAGTCCCGCGGCGTGCAGGTCAGCGACGATATCGGGGCCTTCGTGCGGAAAGACTACGAGGCGCGGGGAGGCGCTATCGCGGCCGATCTCCTGGACGAGCATTCCGTGCTCGAGGATTCCGCGCTGGTCGAAACGATCCTCCTCGAAAAACTCGCCGCTGCTGCCGAAGAAGCCCGCGCCGAGATCGGCTTTGCCTGGGCCGACGCGGTGGTCCAGTACGACTACGCCGCCATGGCGGACTACGGCCGGGTCTATCCCGGGCCGGTCGAGCCCGACGAGGCAGGCCAGAAGCGCCTGGATGAGATTACCGCCGAACTCGAGAAACTCGAGCGCGAGATGGAGAACGAAGACCTTGAAGATGAGGCGTACAATGCGCTGTACGAACGGGTGGATGCGTTGGAGGCCGAGGCACGGGATCTGCAGGAGGCCTACAGCGCAGAGGATCTTGCGCGCTCCGGCGTGATCGCCACCTGGTCAAACGGGCAGGTGACTTTGCATGTCGGTCTGGTGCGCCCCGAAGACAAGGCGGAGAGTTCCGGCAAGTCGTCCACCGTGCCGGGCGAGAAAGGTGCCGCGGACAGCGACGAAATCACCTATCCCGCCTCGCTGACCGAGGATCTCAAGACCGAGCGGGCGATGGCGCTTGGCGCTGCCATGGCGATGCACCCGGAGGCCACGCTCGACCTCACACTCTTCAAGCTGGTCACCGATGTGCTGGGCCACGGCATTGGCGTCACCCAGGCGATCAAGGTCGATGCGCGCCCGGAATATCGCAGCCACGCGAAAATGGACGAGATCGACGGCACGTCGCTCGAACAGGTGGCCGCAGCGCATGACGCGCTCGAGCTCTCCTGGGCGGATGACGCGAAATCGCCCGCCGATCAGTTCGCCCTGTTCCGGGCGCTCGATGCGGGCGAGAAGGCCAAACTCGTGGCCTATGCCACGGCGGCGACGACGCAGCCCTGCTTCGCGCGGGACCGGCAGCGCGACAGCTTGATGCACGATTTCGAGGTCGAGGTCATGCCGGACATCCGGGTGCACTGGACGCCGAACGCGGCGCTCTTCAACCGCTTCAAGAAGGCCTGGCTTCTGAAGATCCTCGGCGAGGAACTGGGGCTCGCACAGGAGGCGGTGACATTGGCTTCCTCCACCAAGAAGGAGGTTGTCGCCTTCTGCGACAAGCTCTTCGCCGAACCCTTCGCCACCTTGACGGATGCGCAGCGCGCGGCGGTCGCAGCCTGGTGCCCGCCGATGATGCAGACGGCGGGTGTCGGGCCGGTCGAAGCCCCCGAAGCCGCGACGCCCGACGACGAAACCGAGGTCGCGGAAGCGGCCTGACCCTACATGCGACCCGCACCGCATGTCCGGCGCGGGTCGCACCCCTCCCTCCAACCCACAGGTAAATCCCATGGCACTTCTCAGCTTTTCCGCCGCGAGCGTCGCGGCGCAGATCGCGCATGCGCGCGGCTGCTCCACCTTCCTGCCGAATTGGAATGGCCCGGTCGGTAAACCTGACCTAATCCTGATCGTCGGCAATGGCGTCCATCTGCGTTCCAACGGGATCGACGGTACGACCACACGGATCGTCACCACCGAACGCGCCGATCCGTCATTCGCCTTCGCCGAAGGCATCAACCCGTTCCGCGATCCGGACTGGATGGCCGAACGACAAGCAGCCTTCCGCGATCTGACGGGCCAGTTCTACACCGACATTCTCGATGATGTGCAGATGCTCATCGATCGTGGCCATGGCACCATCCGGCTGGCGACCGACGGCCATACGATCCGGGTCTTTGCGCGCCGCGCTGCCGACTACCTGATCGGCGGCACCTATGATGTTCCCTCCGGTCTCGGCGGCAGGTTCCGGGTGATCCTCAGGGATGCCACGGACACCCATGCGATCGTGCAGAACTGCGGCAATTGCGAGGATTTCGACGAGATGCTGCCCTACCGGGTGTCGCTCGATGCGCTGATCGAGATCGATGACCGGAGGGTGGCATAGTGGGCTGGCTTTTCTACACCGACCGTCGGGTCAATACCTACGCCGACGAAAAGGCTGAAATCGCCCGGCTCTGCACCTTCGAGACGGATATGCGCAAGACGGTGCTGCTCAAGGCCTGCAAACTCGGCTCGACCTGGTACGCCGCCGCGAAAGTCACAAATGTCGACGGCGCGCCGGTCGAGGATGCGACCTACGTGACCGATGCCGACGGGTCGATCACCTTTGGCGCCGTGTTTCTGACCCGCTATGACGAGGGCTGCTGGGGATACAAGGACATGGAGGAGAGCGCCGGGCCCGTGGAGTCGCGCGCGCCGCTCAGCCTTCTGGCGTTGCTCTCCGAACTGAAGGATCCCGACAGCTATGCCCATGCCTGGCGTCAGCGCTGCCGCGACTGGGCGGCGATCCCGGACTACGACGAGGGTGACAAGATCAAACTGGCCGCACCGGTCACGCTGAGCGATGGCAGCACCTGCCAGATCGTGACCGCCACCCATTACCGGCGCGGAGGGCAAAAGCGTCGCTGCTACCGCATCGAGGAGACAGGCGGCCTCGTGCGTCTGTCGAAAGCCTCGCTCGCCGGGTCCGAGCTCCTCGGCTCGGCGAAGAGTGTGGCGAGTCCGGTTCTGGCCGAGTTTTTCGCCGGGAACGGTTCCTGACCGCCGGCAACATCGCTATCTGTTCAGCCCTGAGCCGCCTCCGCGCGTTTTAAAGCGCAGAGGCGGCTTTCTGTCCTGTCGGACCCACAACCTGACTCAAAGGACAGACGATATGGACAACCGAAGCCCGGCACTCGCACGCGATTTCCCATCGAAACCTCACCTTCTGCAGGCCATTCGCCTGATCGGCAGCGAGATTGAGAATCAACCGCTCAAGAGCTCATCGCTCGCTCGGATCATGCGCGAGACCTTCGGCGGTAGCGATGCCGGCGGCGCGTGGTCGTGGCGCATGGCCTATGACCTGATGCAGGCCGCCACGGTGACGACGATCATGCGGGACAGCGGTTCGGACGTGCTTGCGGCGGCCAGATTGCTCGCCTCACGGCTCCTGACGGAGACCCGGCGCTCCGAGCAACAGATTCGCCTGCAACAGTTCTCGACGCCGCTGCCCTTTGCGGCACTGGTAATACGCGCAGCCGCCATTCGCCCCGGCGAAACTGTCCTCGAGCCCTCGGCCGGGACCGGCGCGCTGGCTGGTTTTGCAATTTGCGCGGGTGGCAAACCGATGCTGAACGAGATCGATCCCTTCCGTCGGGCGCTTCTCGAGGCTACCTTTGACACGCAGGTGACCGGCTTCGACGCCGAACATATTGATGATCTCCTGACGGTGCCCGACCTTCCCGGCGTCATCGTGATGAATCCGCCCTTCGCCTCCTCGGTGGATCGGTCACGCGACAAGCACATCGCAGCGAAACACCTGATCGGCGCTGCCAAACGGCTGGCACCCGGCGGACGTCTCGCGGCGATCATGCCGATGGGCTTCACGCCGGAACGAGACGCGGCCCATTGGGCACGGGCCTCGGCCATCGCAAAGCCGCGCCTTGCGCTCACTATCCCGGGCCATGTGTACCGCAAGCTTGGCACCACCGTCGAAACCCAGCTCATGGTGTTCGACAAGGTGCAGGAGGAGGTCGAGATCGTTCGCGCGGTTGTCGATGACCTGGAGGCGGCACGGCAAATCGTCGATGATATCGCCGCGTCTCGACCGGTCGCCCCGCTTGTCCAGGCCAGTGCGCAGGCACGGCGTGGGTCGCGTCGGGTCGGTGTCCCTATTGCGCGCAAGCGCCCGGTCGCTGCAACCTCTTCCGCCAAATCGACACCCCACGCCGCCGTGCCGTTCGCCTTCACCAGTCTCGACACGCCCCGCGAGAACACCCCGGTCTCCGACATCTACGCCCGCTATCGCCCGCAGCGGATCGAGATCGCGGGCGCGCGGGAACATCCCACGCCGCTCGTCGAGAGCATCGCCATGGCCTCGGTCGCCCCTCCGGCACCGTCGCGCGAGGCCGCCGCGGACCTGCGCCTGCCCGGTCGCCTGATCGAGGGCGGCCATCTCTCGGAGGCACAGCTCGAGACGATCCTGATGGCGAACGATGCCCACGCGCGCGACCTGCCGGGCCGGTTCACGATCGACGAGGACCAGACCCGGATGACCCGCGCCGACGACGATCCGAAGGCGCAGGCCTATCGCCTGGGATATTTCCTCGGCGATGGCACCGGCTGCGGCAAGGGCCGGGAATGCGCCGGGCTCATCCTGGTGAACTGGCTTGCGGGCCGTCGCAAGGCGGTCTGGATTTCCAAATCGGCCACGCTCATCGAAGACGCCATCCGCGACTGGACCGACCTCGGTGGCTCGCCCGCCGACATCCAGCCGCTCTCCAAATGGAAGCCCGACCGGGCGATCCCGATGGGCGACGGTATCCTCTTCGTCACTTACGCGACGCTTCGGTCCGCCGGCAAATGCGGGACGACGCGCCTTGGCCAGGTTCTCGACTGGATGGGCGAGGCGTTCGACGGCGTGCTGGCCTTCGACGAGGCCCATGCGATGCAGAACGCCGCCGGCTCCGACGAGGGCAGGGGGGTCAAGCCCTCCCAGCAGGGTCTCGCCGGGCTGCGCCTGCAGCTCGCCGCGCCCCGGGCGCGGGTCTTCTATGTCTCGGCGACCGGCGCCACCAGCGTGCACAACCTCGCTTACGCCTCTCGCCTCGGGCTCTGGGGCCAGGGGCCGGAATATCCGTTCCCGAGCCGGGAGAGTTTCGTCTCCGCCATGGAGGCCGGTGGGGTGGCGGCGATGGAAGTCGTAGCCCGCGACCTGAAAACGCTCGGTTTCTACACGGCGCGGGCGCTCAGCTTCGATGGTGTGGAATATGATGTCCTCGAACACGCGCTGACCCCGGCCCAGATCGAGATCTACGACGCATTCGCATCGGCGTTTCGAACGATCCACTTGAACTTGGAAGCTGCGCTGACCGCGACAGGGGTCAACGATGCCTCCGGTCAGACCAACGCCTCCGCCGCCAAGGCTGCGGCCAAATCTCGCTTCGAGAGCACCAAGCAGCGCTTCTTCAATCACCTGCTTCTGGGGATGAAAGCGCCGACGGTCATGCGCGCCATCGAAGAGGATCTGAAGGACGGATTTGCCTGCGTCATCCAGGTGGTCTCCACCGGCGAAAGCCTCCTGAAACGGCGTCTCGGAGCGATGGACGCCGAAGACGAGCTGACGCAGGGAGCCTTGACGCCCCGCGACTATGTCCTGACCTACCTCGAACAGGCCTTCCCGATCTACGCCCAGAAACTCGTGGAGATCGACGGCAATGTCGTCGCCGAACCGCTCCGCGACGCGAACGGCAAATTGGTGGTGTCGCGCGAGGCCGAGGCCTTGCGCGATGCGGCGACGATGGAATTGATGGCGCTTGCGCCGATCCCCTCGGCGCTCGATCAGATTCTCTGGGCCTTTGGCGACGAGGCTGTGGCCGAGGTGACGGGGCGAGGGGTCCGCCCGCTCAAAGGGCCGGACGGAGCGCTCTTCATCGAGAAGCGATCCGCCAGCAGCAATTCATCCGAAACGTTGGCTTTCATGCAAGGCATGAAAGATGTGCTGATCTTCTCCGATGCGGGCGGGACGGGACGCTCCTATCACGCCGCGCAGACCGCGAAAAACCAGAAGCGGCGGCGACACTATCTGCTGGAGCCGGGCTGGCGGGCGGATGCCGCGATCCAGGGGCTTGGCCGCACGCATCGTTCGGCTCAAGTGTCAGCGCCGTTCTTCCGCGTCTGCACCTCGGATGTGCATGGCGAGAAGCGCTTCACCTCGACGATCGCCCGGCGGCTCGATCAGCTGGGGGCTCTCACCAAGGGCCAGCGGGAGACCGGCTCGCAAGGCATGTTCCGCGAGGAGGGCAATCTTGAAAGCCCGATCGCGCGGGCCGCGCTCCGAGGCTACTATGCCGATCTCGCCGCCGGGCGTGCCTCGGCCATGAGCTATGAGCGCTTCACGGACTGGACCGCGCTCCGGCTGATCGACCAGGACGGCGTGCTCCTCGAAGAGCTGCCGCCGATCCAGCGCTTCCTGAACCGGGTCCTGGCGCTGCCGATCCACATGCAGAACGCGCTCTTTGCCGAGTTCATGGGACGGATCGCCGATCAGACCGAGCGCGCCCGCGCCGCGGGCACGCTCGATGTCGGCGTCGAGACCCTGCGCGGCGAGAGGATCGAACAGGTCTCGGCGGAGGACCTCTGGACCTGCCCGCGCTCCGGGGCCGTGACACGCATCATCGGGCTCGAAGTGACGGACCCTGTGCATGTCCTCTCCGCCGAAGAGGCGCGCGAGCGGAACCCGGACAAGCTGCCGATGATTAACCGGGCGTCAGGCCGCGTGGCGCTGATCTCGTCGCGTCCGATGCAGATGTATGACGAGGAGATCGTCACGCTGATGCGCAAGGTCACGCGGCCGAGCGGGTCCTCCTATGTCGAGGAGACGAAGTTCGGAAACTCTGCCTGGGAAAAGATCAAACCTGCCGAGTTTCGCCGCCTCTGGCACGAGGAGGCCGACAGCCTGCCGAAGGTGACCACGACCAAGCTCTATCTGCTGACCGGGCTCCTGCTGCCGATCTGGAAGGACATCCCCTCGGGCAACGAACGCATCTACCGCGTCACGCCGGAGGGGCAGGCAAGCATGATCGGCCGGACCGTCAGCGAGGATGGCGCCGCCGCGCTCAGAGCCCGATTCATGGTGGGCACCCCGACAACCCCGCAGGAGATGCTGACGGCGGCGCTTGGGTCCACCGCGCCGGTCGATCTGGGCCGGGGTCTCACGCTCACCCGCCGCCGGGTCGCCGGTGCGATGCGCCTCGAGATCGACGGTGCCGACCGGGGCACGATCGACGGGCTGAAGGCCTTGGGGTGTTTCACCGAGATCATCGCCTTCCAGCTGCGGGTCTTCGTGCCGCACGGGGATGGCGTCGATACCGGCGCCATCCTGGCCCGGATCGTAGGGGATGGGGTTCAGAAGGCGGCAGATCGCGCGGCCTGAAAGGAAAAGTAGGCCTCGGATCGGGGGAACGTGAAGGGGTTTAGCCCGTCCGCGTTCCGGCGCCGTGGCGGGTCTCCGGACTCCCCGGCGTTTCCCCCAAACTCAGGCACAAGAACGAGACCCATGACCGATCTCCAGATCAACTTCGCCGAGACGATGGCAAAATGGCAGGCCGAACGCGAAGCCGCCAACAAGGCCGCCAGGGGCGAGCTGCTCCCGCAACTGCGCGCCCTTGGCATCACTGAAATCGTCGCCGAATACGAAGGCTATGGCGATTCCGGCAATATCGAAGACGTGACGGTGCAGCCGGCGGGCATTGCGCTGCCGGACGACCTTGTCACAAAAGTCGGGGATTTCGCCTGGGCCGTCGCCTATCACCAGCATCCGGGTTTCGAGAACAACGAGGGCGGCTATGGCACCCTGACCTGGGATATCGCCGCCGACAGCATCACCCTCGATCATGCCGACCGCTACGTTGAATGCTCCCACAGTTTCGATAAGGGGCTGTGACATGGCCCATCCCCTCCATCATGCCGCAAGCTCGGCCCGCAAGTACGGCGGAACGCCATCCGACTATCAGGCCGTTCACGACTGGTTCGATGCCTCCAAGGAGCATCTGGCCATCTTCACCCACCGTGCTCTGCGCCATCACACGCAAGGCATCTTCGAGGCCGAACGTGTCTTCGGGCTCTCCCTCACCAACGGGGTGGGGCGCGAGATTCCCATCCGCTGGATCGGCGAACAGCATGTCCGGGAGGACTGCCAGGGCCGCATCCCGAGCCTCGCCGACTGGTTCGGGCGGATTCCGCCGGAACCCTGGATGGCTAATGGGCATATCGACAGGCAGGCACAAGAGCCCGTCGGCGATCCGCGCACGGAATGGCTGGGCGAGGTGGCCACCGGCAAAACGATCCTCGGCCTCAAGGACTGGATGAAGGCAAGGGGATCATGATGCGAAACGTTCGCAGGTTCTACGATTGCAGCACCGCACATCTGCCCGCGCAAACCGCCCAGGCCATTGACAGCGGGCGCTTCGCCAAATCGCCGGTCATGCAGAACGAATTTGGCTGGCTGTTCTCCGTCCCGGAAACCCTCGCCGACTTGCCGGAAGGCGTCGGCTGCGAAGCCTTCAAGACGGTCATGGCCTTGGCGATGGATGCGGGCTGCGACTACGTCCTCTTCGATCGGGATGTCCCACCCGTCCCCTATCTCGAGGTCTTCGACTGGTAAGTCGAATGCGGGTGTGCAGAGGCCCGATCTGCGGATCGGGCCTCCCGTGTTTCTGTCGCCAACACTGAAATGGAGAACCAGATGAACATTGCGGAGATCAGGGCCGCCGTGGATGCTGGCAAATCCGTCCACTGGGCGAATGAGGGATATCGGGTGCATCGGGACGGTCTCGGCCAGTACCTCATCACCTTTGTGCGGAACGGCAGCACCATCGGTCTGACCGATCGGAGCGGCCGACGGCTGAACGGGGCCGAGGCCGATTTCTTCATATCTGAGCCGCGCCAGGATGCCGCGGCAAAGCAGGGGAGGGACGCGCACGTGGCGACGTGGGACTCCCGCTCGGACGCCGGGCCGGGCTGACGGGCAGGAGAGAAAGGAGAGAAGGCTTTCGGTTTTGCGATCCCATGAGGGGTCGAAAAGCAATCCCGCGTGCTCTGGCCAAGTGTCGGGCAGCGGCAAACCCAAGGAGAAGACCCATGTTCGCAGGAACCCTGACCAGGAACGCCGAGACCGCAGCCACCGTCTATTCCGGCATGATCCATTCGACCCGGTTCGATATCGCCATCCAGCTCGAAACCCGGACGAAGATGTCCGAGCGGAGCCCGGATTTCGATGTGACCGCGGTGAACAAGTCCGGCCGCAAGGTGCGCATCGGCACGGCTTGGAACGAGACCGGCAATACCACAGGCAATCCCTACATCTCGATGCAGATCGATGTCGGCCTCGGCCCCTTCCGCGTCAACGCCGTGCAGACCAAGGAAGCACGCGAGGCAGAGACCCACGAATTCGAGATCATCCCGCTGGTTTCGAACGGCACCATGAAGTCGGGCTCGATCTCGGGCGAACTGACCGCGATGGATGCCGACAACGCCTTCGCCGGTTACATCGCCAACATGATGTTCGACCTCGACTTCATGCTCATCGAGAACGCGTTCAAGACCGAAGAGACCCACCCCGACTACCGGATCGAGGTCTCCTCGCCGCGCGGCCACCCGATCCGCGTCGGCTCTGCCTGGATGGCGAAAAGCAACCGCACCGGGAACGACTATGTCTCGCTCCTCATCAACACGCCCGATGGCGATCTGCGGGTGAACGCCGTGCAGAACGAGGAGCAGCGGGGCGGCCAGACCTTCTCGATCATTCCCTTCGTCGAGAGCGGCGGCCAGGACCGCGCTGAAAACGCGGGGCTTGCCCTGGTCGGCTGACAGGCAGCGACCCCTACAGAACTGGCGTCCCGGGCAACCGGGGCGCCTCCCACCCGTGCAGGCCTGCTCCTCCTCCCAAAACAGGCCTGACGGGGCGGTTCCGATCCTGTCTCCGACCGGCCTGCGCTTGTTGTCCCCAAGAGGCAGGTCCCGTGAGGGGAGCCGCAGTGACGCGGCTCCCCTCTTTTCGTTTCACCCCGACAGAAGGACGACAGCAATGTTCAATCTCACCCATCCCAAGCTGGTCACGCTCGCCGAGACCGAAGGTTACGCAGAGGTCGCGGACTTCCTGGAAGACTATGCGCTCGACAGCGTCGTGCCCGCGATCTGCATGGCGCCCGATCGCGACCACACCGCCGATCTCGAACCGGACCAGCGCGCCGGCTTCTGCGAGGCCTGCGGCCGCCCCACCATGAAATCCGGCCTCGTCATCGCCGGCATGATCTGAGCGGCAAGGATCGAGGGCTTCCCATGACACATGATAGATACACCACGCCGGGCACGCGGCTTACCTGGTCCGACGTCTCAGAATGGGTCGATGCCGCCCATCGGATCGGCAGTCGCCAGCTGAGTGCGGCGCGCAACCGGGCTTACGCCGCCCATGCGGCGGCTCTGCCGCGCGAACTCATCGACCGCGCGACGCATGTCCCATCGCTCGAGACGGCGCTGCACCTTCTCAAATACGGACATCCCAGCCTCGGCCGGCCGCAGAGAGGCCATCGGGCCAATCACCCGACCACGTCGGTCATCATGGATCTGATGAACCGTCTCGCCGTCCTGAAACGCCAGGACCAGATGCCCGCCGGGGACAATTGGACCGCCATGTTCGGAGGTTCCGATGCGTATTCCGGCTGACATCAACGACATGATCGAGCGCGGCGCCCTCGTGGCGATCAACCATTCCGGCGGCAAGGACAGCCAGGCCATGACGATCAGGCTGGTCGAGGCCGGCATCCCGCGTGACCAGTTGCTCATCGTCCACGCCACTCTCGGCGACGTAGAATGGCCCGGGACCATCAGCCATATCCGGAAGACCACGTTCGGCCTGCCGCTGGTGATCGCACGACCGCGCCGGTCGTTCTTCGAGATGGTCCGGGCCCGGGGCATGTTCCCATCCCCGCGATACCGCCAATGCACGTCCGACCAGAAGCGCGGTCCGATCGAGCGCGAGCTGCGCCGCCATCTCGCGGCCAACCCCCGCTTCGCCGGGCAGATCGTCAGTGCGATGGGGATGCGCGCCGAGGAAAGCGCCGCACGCCGGAGCCGTCCTGTCGTCAGCTTGAACGCCCGCAACAGTGTGGCGGGACGGACCTGGATCGACTGGCTGCCAATCCATGGCCTGACCCGGCGGGAGGTGTTCGACACCAACGCCGCCGCGGGGCAGGAGCCGCATTGGGCCTATGGCCGCGGCATGTCGCGGCTGTCCTGCAGCTTCTGCATCATGTCCTCGCTTGCCGATCTTCAATGCGCCGCACGGCTGCGACCGGACCTTCTCGCCACCTATATGGCTCTCGAAGACGAGATCGGCCACACCCTGCGTCCCGATGGGACGAGTCTCCGCGAAACCCTCAGCCGATTGGACGCGGCATGACCCATCAAGATCCCAAAGAGATCACCGAGCGGCCATCGTCCGGCTTTTCCGAGGCCGAGATTGCCACCATCGACGCCGCGCGAGAAATCCTGCGCCGGCATGCCCGGTCGACCGCAGCCTTGCAGTCCTGGGGCATGCTGACCGACTACCTGGCGCTCAACGCCGTTCGCGAACGGGTCGAAGTGTTTCGGGTGCTGCTGCTGGACCGGAAGAACAGGCTGATCCGCGACAGGATCATGACCCGGGGCAGCATCGATCACGTCCCGGTCTATGTCAGCGAGGTGCTCCGCTCGGCTCTGGTTCTTGACGCCTCCGCCATCATCATGTGCCACAACCACCCCTCGGGCGATCCTGAGCCGAGCCAGGCGGACATCGATCTGACCCGAAAGATCGTCGAGGCCTGCAAGGTGATGGAGATCGTTGTCCACGATCACATCATTGTCGGTTTCGGGCGGGAGAAGAACGCGTTCAGCATGCGGGCGGCGGGAATGCTGTCGGACTAGGTTGGCACAACGGAACGCCACACAGCGCCCCCTGCCAGTCGTATCGCTAGCAGTAGATCGCCCGCCTGATCCGCGACCGCGCCGCCGGCGTCTCCAGATGGGCATACCGACCTCCGGAATATCTCCGACAGTCGAGCGCGTGACCGGCCGCGATCAGCGCGGCGCCGATGTCCTCGCCATCGGCGTAACAAATGCCCACCCATCGGTCATGGGTCCGCTCGCCGTTGAGCTCGCATTCTATCGAACGGCCACCGAGGTAGTTCACCATCCAGCGCCTGGCGTCCCGGCCCGCCCGCGTTCCGAGTTCGGGTGCATCGACCCCGTTCAGGCGCACAGGTGTTCCAGAGACCACGATGGTGTCGGCGTCCCGGATCTGCACCTGCGCGATGGCCGGTGATGTCAGCAGGACAACGGCGATCGGGATCAGATATTTCAACCTCTGCCTCCTCTGCAGGTGGGTCCACATTCTTCCGGGCGTATCACTCTCAGGCCCTTATCGCATCAATTGGCCCGAAGCGCCCACTGCCTTACGGCCTCCCCTGCTCGGCTTCGCGTGTCGCAGGCGAGAACGGCCCTGCGGCCCGTCGCGCATTCGGCCATGCGGCCTCACCGCGGCGTTGCGCCCGGCATCCCGGTTTGCCCGTCTCGCGAGCACGTC
>NZ_JARAMO010000255.1:0-10247 GCF_028807275.1 Mameliella sp. AT18 | reverse complement strand
AAAGCCGCAAACAGTCCCGTCCCGACGACTATCGCTCCTCGCGGCGCGCGCGGCGGGCCCGTTTCATGGCAAAGACCTCGGCGCGTGGCACCCAGCGGTATTTCGGGTCGCTGGCAACCGGGCCGAACCACAGCCGCCCCCGCCCCAGCCGCCAGGGGTCCAGCACCAGCCCCCGGTCCATCGGCGCGCCACGGGTCGAGACGATGACCGTCGAATGTTCGATCCGCAGGTTGTCGGCATTGGCGATGGCCCGATGCAGCGAAAGGCTGCGCAGCCTTTCACGCTTCAGCCGCGCCTCGAGATCATCCGCCCAGTCTTTGCACAGCCCGCGCGGTTTGCGGCCGGTGTTCACCTGGATGTTGTGGATCAGCGGCGGGTCCACAGCGTCCCAGCGGTCCGCCCAGACCAGAGGCTCGCGCACGGAAATGCGCGCCACCGCTGCCGCTTCTGCCGGGTCCACGTCCGGCCCCAGGTCCAGCACGGCCCGTTCCAGCAGCGCGATCTTCTCTGCGGGGGCCTCCGGAACCTCGGCAAAGGCGGGTCCCGGCATCGCCTCGTCCGGCACTCCGGCCCCCGGGGGCGCCGCGCAGCCCGCCAGGGCCAGGGCCCCCATGCCCAGGGCCGCCCGCCGTGTCATCCTCATCCCGGCCACGCCGTTCAGGACACTTCCGAGATCGGCGCATCCACGCGCGCCACCCGCGCCCCGGACTTGGCCGAGGTGACGACGCCCAGAGACTTCAGCTTGCGGTGCAGGGCCGAGCGCTCCATGCCCACGAAAGAGGCGGTGCGCGAGATATTGCCGCCAAACCGGTTGATCTGGGTCAGCAGGTACTCCCGCTCAAAGGCCTCGCGCGCCTCGCGCAGCGGCAGCGTCGCCAACGTGCCCGACAGCACCACGCGTCCCTCCGCATCCTCGCCCGGCGCGGTTTCCTGCGGCAGTTCCCGCGCCTCGATCGGTCCGGTGCCATCGCCCAGGATCAGCACCCGTTCGACCAGGTTCTTGAGCTGTCGCACGTTGCCCGGCCAGGTCATCGTCTGCATCAGCGCCACCGCCTCCTCGGTCAGTTCGCGCACCGGCAGGCCCTGGGCCTGGTTGCACTGTTCGATGAAATGCCCCGCCAGCACCGGGATGTCCTCGCGGCGTTCGGCCAGCGAGGGCACGGCGATCGGCACAACGTTCAGCCGGTGGTACAGTTCCTCGCGGAAGCGGCCGGCGGCGATCTCGTCCTGCAGGTCGCGGTTGGTCGAGGAGATCACGCGCAGGTCGACACGCACCTTGTCGTTGCCGCCGACGCGGGTGAACTGCTGGTCCACCAGCACCCGCAGGATCTTGGACTGGGTGCCGGTGGGCATGTCGGCGACTTCGTCGAAATAGACCACCCCGCCATGCGCCTGCTCCAGAAGGCCCGGTTCGATCCCGCGCTTGGCGGTTTCGCGGCCGAACAGCATCGCCTCCATCATCTCAGGTTCGACCCCGGCACAGTTGACGGTGACAAAGGGCGCCTTGGCCCGGTTCGACTGGGCGTGGATATAGCGCGCGGCCACTTCCTTGCCCGCCCCCGCGGGGCCGGTCAGCATTACCCGGCCGTTGGATTTCGTGACCTTTTCCAGTTGTCCCAATAGCGCGCGGAAGGCGGCGCTTTCACCGATCATCTCGGCGGATTTCACCTCGCCACGTTTCAACTGCACGTTCTCACGCCGCAGGATCGAGGTTTCCATCGCGCGCCGGATCACCACCAGCAACTGGTCGATGTTAAAGGGCTTTTCGATGAAGTCATAGGCGCCCTGCTTGATGGCGGCCACGGCGATCTCGATATTGCCGTGGCCCGAAATGATGACCACGGGAATATCGGGGTTGTCGCGCTTGACGGTCTTGAGAATGTCGATCCCGTCCATCTTGCTGTCCTTCAGCCAGATATCCAGGATCAAAAGCGCCGGCGGCTCGGCGTTGATCTCGTTCATCGCCTCCTGGCTGTTGCCTGCAAGCCGGGTGGCAAAGCCCTCGTCCTCGAGGATATCCCCGATCAATTCCCGGATATCGCGTTCGTCGTCGACGATCAGGATGTCGCTCATTGTCTCTGCCCTCTCATTTCTTCGTGCTCAAACATCTTCCAGCTCCGCCGCCCGCGGCAGCTCTGCCGCACGGTTCAGCGGCAGCCGCACAACCGCCATCGCGCCCTGGTGCGCGCCCTCGGCGAAGGCGGGCGCATCTTCCAGCACCAGCGTTCCGCCATGTTCCTCGATGATCTTCTTGACGATCGGCAAGCCCAGACCGGTGCCTTTGTCGCGTGTCGTCACGTAAGGCTCAAACAGCCGCGCGCGGTCCTCGGGCAGGCCGATGCCATTGTCCATGATACGGATTTCGGCGCGGCCCTCCTGCGCCTCCGCCGTGACGCGGATTTCCGGCTGATAGTCTTCGGGCGCGCCCTTTTCCTGCAGGCTCTCGACCGCTTCTCCCGCGTTCTTGATCAGGTTGGTCAGCGCCTGGCCGATCATGGTGGAATCCAGTTCCGCCGGCATCGGCTCTTCCGGCAGGTCGGTGACAAAGCGGACACCAGGCTGGCCGGTTTCCTGCATCAGGACTTCGCCGCGCAGGATCTCACACAGGTCCTCGGGGCGCCGTTCCGGTTCCGGCATCCGGGCGAACTTGGAAAACTCGTCGACGATGCGGCGCAGGTCGTCGGTGCGGCGCATGATCCGTTCCGTCAGGTCCGCGACCTTTTCCGCATCCGGTCCGTCCAACCGCTTGGCAAAGCTGCGCTGGATGCGTTCCGCCGACAGCTTGATCGGCGTCAGCGGGTTCTTGATCTCATGCGCGATGCGCCGCGCCACGTCGCCCCAGGCGGCCATCCGCTGGGCGCTAACCAGGTTCGTCACGTCGTCAAAGGCGACAACGTAGCCCTCCAGCGAGCGATCCTGGCGCCGCCGCGTGGACAGGCGCACCAGCAGGTGTTCCAGCCGCCCCTCGCGGCTGACCTTGACCTCTTCCTGCGCGGTTTCCACCGCCTCGGCCCGTAACCGTTCAAAGAGCGCGCCGAACTCGGGCACCGCCACGCCCAGCGGCACGGCGCGGTGAGTTTCGTGCCAGCCCAGCAACCGCTCGGCAGAACGGTTGACGAAAGTCACCTTGCCTTCGGCGTCCAGCCCCACCACCCCGGAAGTGACAGAGGACAGGACGGAATCGAACAGCCGCTGGCGGCGTTCGATCTGGCGGGTGTTCTCCAGCAGGGTTTCGCGCTGGCCTTTCAACTGGCGCGTCATCTGGTTGAAGTAACGCCCCAGCATGGAAATCTCGTCGTCGCCCTCTTCTTCGGGCACCTGCACGTCCAGATCGCCGGACCCGACGCGCTGCGCCGCCCCGGTCAGGCGCCCCACCGGGCGGCTGAGCCGCTCGGCAAACCACAGGCCCGCCCAGGTCGCCGCCAGGATCAGCAACAAGGCAAAGCCAAGGTACAAGAGCGCAAAGTCGAACAGCCGCCGCCCCCGTTCACTTTCCTGCTGCTGGTAGAACCGCGCGGTTTCCTGCGTCTCGTCCAGCAGGTTGAGGATCTGCCCGTCGACCTCGCGGCTGACATAAAGGTATCGGTCGGCAAAGGCTTCCAGCGGCAAGAGGGCGCGGAACTCGTTGTTGTCCCAGTCCGGGATCACGGTCACGCCATCGGCATCGGCACGCAGAAAGTCGGCCACCGAAGGTTCCTCGAAATCGAACAGGTAGGACCGTTCGCCGCGCGCCCGGATGCGGCCGGCGCTGTCGATGACAAAGGCCTCGCGCAGCCCGCGCTGGATCTGGGTCTGCCCCTGGCTGAGAACCTGGCGCAGCTCGCCGTCGTCCATGACGAAGTTGCGGCGGCGGTTGGCATCGAGAAAGGCCCCCAGGGCGCGCGCATCCTGAATCAGCCCGGCGCGGCTTTCTTCCTCGTAGGCCTCGGCGGCGGAGAGCGAGGCGCCGACGACGTTCTGCACGCGGCTGGAAAACCAGGTTTCCAGGCCGATATTGATGGTCAGCACTGCAAAGACCGCCACCGTGACGGTCGGCAGCAGGGCCATCAGCGCAAAGGCCGCGGTCAGCCTGAGGTGCAGGCGGGAACCCGCCGATTGCGCCCGCCGGTCGGCCACCATGCGGGCCACCCGCGCCAGAAGCAGCGCCGCCAGCAGCAGGACATAGACAAGGTCGGCCAGCAGGACGAGTCGCAGCGACAGCGCCCCTGCCCCCTGGTCCAGCGGTCCCAGCACCATGAAGGTGGCAAAGGCCAGAACCGGCCCCAGCGCCACCAGGAACAGTGCCACGATATTCTGGAAAAGCCTTGTCCGACGCAGGCGTGAGAATGACCCCCAGGTCGGAAATCGGTACAAAGAGCGTGCCCGCGTGGCCACAGCCTATCCTCGTCAATGTGCCGACTCTGGGTATCCAGAGACCGGCGACCGCCATATTTTGTGGCCTTCTCACCACGCCGAGGCGGCGGGGCCACACTTATGTGGCCCTTTTACATCAACTTCCGGCGGCGTGTCACGCGAATATCAAGGTCGGTGATCTTCTTGCGCAAAGTATTGCGGTTGATGCCAAGCAGATCGGCGCATTTGGCCTGGTTGCCGCCCGTCGCCTCCAGCGCGATCTCGATCAGGGGCGCCTCGACCTCGCGGATGATCCTGCCATAAAGCCCCGGCGGCGGCAGCATCGCGCCATGCAGGTCGAAATAGCGCCGCAGGTGGCGGCCCACGCTTTCGCCCAGCTTGTCGCTGTCGCCGCCGCGCAGGACCGGTCCGGTTTCCGGCTGGTTGCCCAGCACCGCCTCGACCTCGCTGCGCGTGATTTCCTCGGCCCGGCTGGTCAGGCTCAGGCGCCGCACGGCGTTTTCCAGCTGGCGCACGTTGCCAGGCCAGGAATAGACGCGGAACAGGTCCGCCGCCCCTTCCGACAGCCAGCGTTTCGGCGCGCCTTCGCGTTCGGCCCGGTTCAGGAAGTGTTCCGCCAAGAGTGGGATGTCCTCGACCCGTTCGCGCAGGCTGGGCACCGCGATCGCCGCCCCGTCGAGGCGATAGAACAGGTCCTGTCGCACCTTGCCGTCCTCGATCAGCGACTGCGGGTCATGCTGGGACGAGGCGAGGAAGCGCGGAACGTGATCGCCCGGCACATCCATCATGCGCACCACGCGGGCCTGGATCTCGTCGCTGATGTCGGCGATCTCGTCGATCAAGAGCGTGCCGCCCTTGACCCGCGCCAGCACCCGCGCCGGCCCGTCGAGGTCCGACAGATCCGATCCGGTGACAGTGATAAAGGGCAGCGTTCGCCGATCGCTAAAATCATGCAGCGCGCGGGCGATGAGGGATTTGCCCGTGCCGCTTTCGCCGGTGATCAGCACCGGCAGGTCGGTGTTCATCACCCGCGCGACAAGCCGGTACAGCCCCTGCATCGCCGGGGTCTTGCCCACCAGCGGCAGCTCGTCCGGTTCATCCGCGCCCACCACCGGCTCTTCGCGTTTGGGCGCCTTGTTGCGGTTTTCCAGCGCCCGCGCCGTGCGCTTCATCAGGTCCGGCAGGTCAAAGGGCTTGGGCAGGTAGTCGTAGGCCTCGGCCTCGGCCGCCTGGATCGCGGTCATGATCGTGTTCTGCGCCGAGATCACGATGACCGGCAGCCCGGGCCGGTCCTCGGAAATCTTGGGCAGCATCTCCAGCCCGTTGCCATCGGGCATGACGACGTCGGATATGACCACGTCCCCCTTACCCTCGCTCACCCAGCGCATCAGCGTCGTCAGGCTGGACGTGGCATGCACCTTGCATCCAGCCCGTGTCAGCGCCTGCGTCAGAACCGTGCGGATCGTGCGGTCGTCATCGGCGACCAGAACTGTGCCATCCATCTAGCTGCTCTCCTTTGGCGCCGCAGGTGCCCGCGGCAGGGAAATGCGAAAAACCGTCTTGCCCGGAACGCTGTCGACCGAAATCCATCCGTCGTGATCCGAGATGATCTTGCTGACCAGCGCCAGGCCGAGGCCGGTGCCGTTCTCCTTGCCCGATACGAAGGGGTCAAAGATGTCGCCCTTGATGTCCGGCGGCAGGCCCGGGCCGTCGTCGATGATCTCGACCTGCAAAGGCAGCGTCTGGCCCGAGCCATCGGCCCGCCGCAGCCGGAAACTGTGTTCGTAGAAGGTATGCAGGCGGATCGTCCCGCCCTCCTTCGGATCGGCGGCCTCCGAGGCGTTCTTGATCAGGTTCAGGACAACCTGCAGCAGCTGATCCGGGTCTCCCAGGGCCATCGGCAAAGAGGGATCGTAGTCCTCGATGATCTTCATGTGCGCCCCGAACCCCAGCAGCGACGAGCGCCGCGCACGGTCCAGCACATCGTGGATATTGACCTCGCGCAGTTCCGGCGCCGAGAGGTTTCCGAACTGCTCGACCTGCTCTAGCAGCTTCACGATCCGCCGCGTCTCGGCCACGATTAGATCCGTGAATTCAAGATCATCCTGGCCGATGCTCATGCTGAGAAGCTGGGCCGCCCCGGCGATACCGGCCAGCGGATTCTTGATCTCGTGGGCCAGCATCTCGGCCATACCGATGGCCGATTTCGCGGCGGATTTCACCGAATGGCTCTGCGTCATGCGTCCGGCCAGCTCGCGCGGCGAGATCAGCATCACCATCCAGCCCGGACGCCCCGACAGCGGCGCGATCTGCAGGTTGCAGACCAGCGGCGGACGCGCGCCCGTTCCCACGTCGACGTCATTGACGAAGAGCGGCGTGCCATGCTCTCGCGCCCTCAAAAAGCTTTCCTCCAGCGGAGCATCCACCGCCAGCCGGTCCCAGATCGGCTGACCTGTCAGCCACTTGGAGGAATTGTTCATGAAGCCTTCGGCCGCCGGGTTCAGGTCGGCGATGCGGTCGTCCTCGTCGATCAGGATGGCCGGAACGGGCAGCGAAGACCAGATGTTGGGGTCTGTTTCACTCATCAGGCGGCCTCCACCTCGGCGCTCAGCGCCTCGGGCAGGAGATCCAGCACCGCCTGCGTGTCCCGTTCGGTCAACAGGCGCTTGCGCAGGCCCGGCGGCGTATTGGCCGCGTCCATGTACCAGCCAAGGTGCTTGCGCGCGACGCGGTTGCCCAGCGTCTTGCCGTAGAAGCCCAGCATGGCTTCGTAGTGCCCCGACACCATGTCGATCAGAGCCGCGCCCTCGGGCACCTCCGGCGCTGGCGTTCCATACAGCGCATGGGCCACCTCGGCCAGGCGCCAGGGCGCGCCCTGGGCCCCGCGCCCGATCATGACACCATCGGCGCCAGAGCGGCTCAACGCCGCGCGCGCCGCTGCGGCGTCGATCACGTCTCCATTTGCGATAACAGGCACTTGCACCGCCTTCTTCACCTCCGAAATCGCGGCCCAATCGGCCTTGCCCTTGTAGAACTGGCAGCGTGTGCGGCCGTGAATGACGATCATCTTCACCCCGGCCGCCTCGGCACTGCGGGCGATCTGCGGCGCGTTCAGGTGATCCTCATCCCAGCCCAGACGCGTCTTCAGCGTCACCGGCAGGTCGACCGCCTCCACCACCGCCTCGACCAGGCGGAGCGCGTAATCCGGCGCCCGCATCAATGCCGATCCGGACCAGCCGCCTGTCACCTTCTTGGCGGGGCAGCCCATGTTGATGTCGATCACCCGCGCGCCCATGTCGGCGACCATGCGCGCCGCCTCGGCCATCGGCCCCGGTTCGCGCCCGGCGATCTGCACGCTGGTGTTCTCGATCTGTGCGCCCAGTTCCGCCTTTTCGCGGGTGCCGGGACGTTCGGTCAGGAACTCGCCGCTGGCGATCATCTCGGACACGACCAGTCCCGCGCCAAAGCGCGAAACGAGCGTGCGAAACGGCAGATCGGTGATTCCCGCAAGCGGAGCCAGCAAAACGGGTACGGTGATCCGCCGGTCTCCAAGATCAAAGCCCAATTGCCCAGTCCTTGTGCGATGGCGTGTAAGTAACCTCTGTCATCGAGACTTATGGGAGAGCTTTGTTTTCTTCAATCTATCCGGCCCAATTCGAGGGCGCCTCCGGAACAAATGCCTATTTTTTAATCAATCTCCCCGCCGGATTGCGCAACACCGTACCTGCGCCTATGAGAGGACGGCACAGATCGGACGGACCATGCAGACAGGGATCATCATCGTTGCGGCCGGACGCGGAACGCGGGCCGGCGGCGGGTTGGCGAAACAATGGCGGCGCGTGGCGGGCAAGCCGGTGGCGCGCTGGACGCTCGAGGCCTTTGCCGGGCGCGGTCCCTTGGTCATGGTGGTGCATCCCGACGACATGACTCAGGCACAGGCTGTTGCGGCGGGGCTGGACCTCCGGATCGTGACAGGTGGTGCGGACCGTTCCGCCTCGGTCCGCGCGGGGCTCGAGGCCCTGGCGCAGGACTCGCCGGACCACGTCCTGATCCACGATGTTGCCCGGCCCTGCGTGTCGCCTGCGGTCATCGACGCCGTGCTGGACGCGCTGGACCACCATCCCGGCGCCGCACCGGCCTTGCCCGTGACCGATGCGCTCTGGACGGGCGACGGCACCCGCGTGACCGGCACCCGCGACCGCGAGGGCCTGTACCGCGCGCAGACGCCGCAGGGGTTCCGCTTTGCCGAGATCCTGGCCGCCCATCGCGCGCATCCCGGAGGGGCCGCCGACGATGTGGCCGTGGCCCGCGCCGCCGGGTTGGACGTGGCCATGACACAGGGCGACGAGGCCAACCTCAAGATCACCACGCCGGGGGATTTTTCCCGCGCTGACAGTTACTTGCGAGGACAAATGGACATTCGCCTGGGAAATGGCTTTGACGTTCACGCCTTCGAGGAAGGCGACCATGTCATCCTCTGCGGAGTCAGGATTCCGCACAGTCACAAGCTGAAAGGCCACTCCGATGCGGATGTGGGCATGCATGCCGTGACCGACGCCATCTATGGCGCCTTGGCCGAGGGGGACATCGGGCGGCACTTTCCGCCTTCGGACCCACAGTGGAAAGGCGCCGCCAGCGAGATATTTCTGCGCCATGCGGTCGAACTGGCGCGGGACCGCGGCTTCGCGATCGGGAACATCGACGTGACGCTGATCTGTGAGCGCCCGAAGGTCGGACCGCATGCGCATGAAATGACAGGTAAAATGGCGGAAATCATGACATTGGACGCGGGACGCATCTCGATCAAGGCCACCACTTCGGAACGGCTGGGATTCACGGGACGCGAAGAAGGGATCGCGGCGCTGGCCACCGCGACGCTGGTGTCGGCGTGAGATGGCTGGCCTCTGTCGGCGGGGTCGGCTACCTGCGGCCCGCCTCGGGCACCTGGGGATCGCTGGCGGCGCTGCCGCTGGCCTACGGGATTCACCTGCTGGGCGGGTTCTGGCTCTTGCTGGTGCTGACGCTGCTGGCCTTCGGGCTGGGCTGGTGGGCGGTGCAACACTTGACCGCGCAGGGCCACGGCGAAGACCCGTCCTGGGTCGTGATCGACGAGCTTGCAGGCCAGTGGATTGCAATCTTTCCAGTTAGTTACGGCGCCATGTTCATGGGCGTTGATGTCTGGCGGCTTTGGCCCGGCTGGGTCGCGGGCTTTGTCCTCTTCCGTCTCTTCGACATCTGGAAGCCCTGGGTGATCGGCCGCATCGACCGCATGGGCACCCCCTTGGGCGTGATGCTGGATGACGTTTTGGCGGGCCTGTTCGCCGCGGTTGTCGCAATCGCCCTCGCCGGTCTGTCACATGGAGTCCTGATGTGAGCATTGCCAGTCAGGTCATTGAAAAGGCTTCTGAAAGTGGAGTCTCAGTCACCACAGCCGAAAGCTGCACCGGCGGCATGGTCGCTGCCGCGCTGACCGATATTGCCGGATCTTCGGCGGTCTTCGAACGTGGGTTCGTGACCTATTCCAACGCCGCCAAGACCGAAATGCTGGGCGTCCTGCCCGCCACGCTGGAGGCGCATGGCGCGGTGTCCGAAGAGGTCGTGCGCGAGATGGCGCTTGGCGCCCGCGTCGCGGCACGGGCGGATGTGGCTGTTGCGATCAGCGGGATTGCCGGGCCCGGCGGGTCCGAGTTCAAGCCCGAGGGCCGGGTCTGCTACGGCCTGGCCAGCGCAACGGGCGTGATCACCGAGACCATCGAACATGGTGCAATCGGTCGCGCAGAAGTGCGCGCCGCAGCCACGAAACACGCGTTGGACCTGATCCTTTCGGCGCTTTGACCGGCGCTTTCAGTTTGTACAAAACGTACGAAACGTACGTCGATTCCAGCATTTTGTAC
>NZ_JARAMO010000254.1:0-7636 GCF_028807275.1 Mameliella sp. AT18 | reverse complement strand
CCGGACCAATCAGCGGGGGCGGGTCAATAAATTCCACCGGGGACCGAGAACCGCCAAAAGGGTAGACGAACATATCGCTGAAAAATGAACTGTTCGTACCGTAGAAATAAAGCCTCATCGCAAATGATTTCCCTTTCCGGCGGTGCTCCGGCAAATGCGCCTGCGGACACCCTCCTCAATACTCATTCGACGGGCTTCCTACGACATTCCCCAAGTGAAACGCCGTCCCGCTCAACTTGACGTCAGTGTTCAGGCTGATCAAGCTTTCAGTGCCGGTTGCGCCGTGTTCCGACAGCTCGCGCCCAGGCTCAGAACTGAATAGCCCCGTCTATCGTGGACGCCTTCTGTGCTAATTTTGAGGCAAGGAGGCCATGATGAGCGGCTCGAAGTCCAGCGACGAGTTCCAGCGGGATGCAGTCGCGCAGATCGCCGAGAGAGGTTGCCCGGTCAGGGAAGTGGCGGAGTGCTTGGGTGTCAGCCCATACCTAGGCGCGCAGTTCAGGACCAACAGACAATAGATGAAAGTGCATCATCAGGTCTTGACCCAAGATGCCCTGCTGCTGCCTAGAGGCATCAAAACTTGAGCGTTTCGGCGGCAAGCTTGACCCACGCCTTCAGTAGAAATGGCTGCAAAGCTTGTAAGGAATTGCTTGGAAGTACTGTCTCCGCTTGAGCCGATTTTGGGCAGACGCGCCGCAAACAGCTGAAAGGAATCGACAAATCCGCAAACAGAAAATGTCGATGGCGAAAACCAACGGCAACCAGAACAAAAGCATGACAGAAAGAATTGTCAAAATTATCCATTTAAACAATTTCTTATTGGCGACCCCGGCAGGATTCGAACCTGCAACCTGCCCCTTAGGAGGGGGCTGCTCTATCCAGTTGAGCCACGGGGCCGTCCGCGCCTCCTTACCCTGCCGCGCGGGGCTTGTCATCCCGGATGGTTGCAGAGCATACCGCTCTTGCGCAGCGCCCTGATTGCGGTAACGTATCCCCATCTCACGAAAAGGATTTGCCCTTGGCCGCCGACGACTCCCGCCCGCTTACCCTTCGCGATGTCTCAGAGGCGTCCGGCGTCTCGGAAATGACCGTCAGCCGCGTGTTGCGCAACCGCGGCGACGTCAGCCAGGCGACCCGGGAAAAGGTGCTCGAGGCGGCCAAGACGCTGGGCTATGTCCCCAACAAGATCGCAGGCGCCTTGGCCAGCCAGCGGGTGAACCTGGTGGCGGTCATCATCCCCAGCTTGCGCAACATGGTCTTCCCCGAGGTGCTCTCGGGCATTTCCAGCGTCCTGGAAGAGACCGAGCTGCAGCCCGTCGTCGGCGTCACCGACTACCTGCCCGAAAAGGAAGAGCGCGTTCTCTACGAAATGCTCTCTTGGCGGCCCTCCGGCGTGATCGTCGCGGGCCTCGAACATACAGAGGCCGCGCGCGCCATGCTCAAGGCCAGCGGCATCCCGGTGGTCGAGATCATGGACACCGACGGCAAGCCGATCGATTGCGCCGTGGGTATCAGCCACCGTCGCGCCGGGCGCGAAATGGCCCGCGCGATCCTGAAACAGGGCTATCGCAACATCGGTTTCATGGGCACCAAGATGCCGCTGGATCACCGCGCGCGCAAACGTTTCGAGGGCTTCACCGAGGCGCTGGCCAAGGAAGGCGTCGAGGTCATCGACCAGGAGTTCTATTCCGGCGGGTCGGCCCTGGCCAAGGGCCGCGAGATGACCAAGGCCATGCTGGAGCGTGAGCCGGAGCTCGATTTCCTCTATTACTCCAATGACATGATCGCGGCGGGCGGACTCTTGCACCTGTTGGACGCGGGCATCGACATCCCCGGCCAGATCGGGCTTGCCGGGTTCAACGGGGTTGAGCTGCTGGACGGTCTGCCGCGCAAGCTGGCGACGATGGATGCCTGCCGGGCCGAAATCGGGCGCAAGGCGGCGCAGATCATCGCGGGCCGCGTCGACAACCCGGAGGCCGAGTTCGAACCGATCATCGAACTGGCGCCCAAGCTGGATTACGGCGACACGCTGAAACGGCGCTGACCCCGTCCCGGACCTGCTCCGGGACCTCGGGCCCTAACCCGATGCGCCCGCCCGCTCCACGATGGCGATGGCCTCGGCCACAGCATCCGCGATGGCCATTTTCGACGTGTCCAGCGTCACCGCATCCTCGGCCGGTTTCAGCGGCGCATCGGCGCGGTTCATGTCCCGCGCGTCGCGCGCCAGCACATCCGCCAGCACCTCGTCCTGCGTGACCTCATGACCAGAGGCGACCAGTTCCCGCCAGCGCCGCTCGGCCCGCACCTCGGCGCCGGCAATGACGAACAGCTTGGCCTCCGCCTCGGGGCAGATCACCGTGCCGATGTCGCGCCCGTCCAGTACCGCGCCGCCCGACCGCCGGGCAAAGGCGCGCTGCACGTCGACCAGCGCCGCGCGCACCTCGGGCAGCGCCGCCACCTTCGAGGCCGCCTGCGCCACCTCCGGCCCGCGCAGCGCCTGCGCGTCCAGCCCGGTCACGTCCAGCCCCTGCGCTGCCTCCAGCGGCGGCACGCCCAGCAGCATCTGCCGCCCAACCGCCCGGTACAGCAACCCTGTGTCCAGATGCGCAAATCCGAAATGCGCCGCCAACTGGCGCGCGATGGTGCCCTTGCCGCTGGCGGCGGGGCCGTCGATGGCGATGGTAAAGCTCACGCGATCACCTGTGTCGTCAATGCGGGGTCGGCGCCTTCGGCCCGGGGCACTCCCACGCCGATGTCATAGTAATCCCCCTTGTCCGCGCAGAAAATGTGTCCGGCCAGGCGCAGCCCGGTCGGCCCGTCGATGGTTCCGGCAAAGATCGACAGATGCGTGCCCGGCCCGTCCCAGAACAGGTTGCTGCCGCAGGTCCCGCAGAACCCCCGCCGTGCCGTGTCGGACGATCCGTACCAGGTCACCTCACCCGTCACCTTGACGGTCTCACGCAGGGCAGAGGTCGCCGCCACGTGATGCCCCGAGGTCTTGCGGCACTGGCTGCAATGGCAGGCGATCACCGGGCGCAGCGCGCCGCTCACGCGGTACGTCACCGCCTTGCAGAGGCATCCCCCCGTCACTCCAGCCGCAGCCTGCATCGCACACTCCCTCTCGATCCCTCCCGAGGCCTAGCAAGAGCGCGCCCCGGGGGAAAGCCCCAGCCGCTCCGGCTCAGTCGCGGGTGATCTCGGCCCCGAGGGTGCCCATCAGGGTTTCGAAGATCGGGAAGGACGTGGCAATCGGCCCGCCGTCGTCCACGCGCATCGGCCTGGTCGAGGCAAAGCCCATGACGAGGAAGGACATGGCAATACGGTGATCGAGATGGCTTTCCACGGTCACGCCGCCCGCGACATTGCCATGCCCGCGGCCCTCGACCGTCCACCAGTCCTCGCCCTCCTCTACGTGGACACCGGCGGCGCGCAGACCCGTCGCCATCGCGTCGATCCGGTCGCTTTCCTTGACCCGCAGCTCCTTGACGCCCGGCATATGCGTGCGCCCCTGGGCAAAGCTCGCCACCACGGACAGCACCGGGTACTCGTCGATCATGCTGGCAGCACGTTCGGCAGGCACCTCGATCCCCTTGAGGTCAGGAGAGAAGCGCGCCCGCAGGTCGGCCACCGGCTCGCCCCCCTCTTCGCGCATGTTCTCGAAGGTCAGATCAGCGCCCATCTCCTGCAAGGTGAAAAACAGCCCCGCCCGCGTCGGGTTCAGCCCGATGTTCGGCACCAGCACGTCCGACCCTTCGGTGATGATCGCCGCGCAGACCGGGAAGGCCGCAGAGGACGGATCGCGCGGCACCACGATAGTCTGCGGCTTCAGCTCGGGGCGGCCCTGCAGGGTGATGACCCGGCCCTCCTCCGTGACCTCGGTCGAGATCGTGGCGCCGAAACCGGCCAGCATCCGTTCCGAATGGTCGCGCGTTGCCTCGCGCTCGATCACCACGGTCTCGCCCGGCGCGTTCAGCCCGGCCAGCAGCACCGCGGATTTCACCTGTGCCGAGGGCACCGGCACCTCGTAGCGCACCGGCAGCGGTTCGGCGGCGCCGACGATGGTCATCGGCAGCCGCCCGCCGGACCGGCCGTAGGCGCGTGTCCCGAACAGCGCCAGCGGATCGGTCACCCGCGCCATCGGGCGCTTGTTCAGGCTGGCATCGCCGGTGAATGTCGCCACGATGGGCGAAGTCGCCATCGCCCCCATGATCAGCCGCACCCCGGTGCCCGAGTTGCCGCAATCGATCACGTTCTCCGGCTCGCCAAAACCTCCGACGCCGACGCCATGCACATGCCAGGTATCACCGATCTTCTCGACCTGCGCGCCAAAGGCCTGCATGGCTTTGGCGGTGTCCAGAACGTCCTGCCCTTCCAGCAGTCCGGTCACCTTGGTCTCGCCCACCGCCATCGCGCCCAGGATCAGCGAGCGGTGAGAAATCGACTTGTCGCCGGGCACATGCGCCTCGCCCACCAGGGGGCCGGAGGCACGCGAAGTCATCGGGATCGGGGCGCCGTGGGCGGACATGGGGGCTCTCCTGCAAAATCGTCGCCGCCTGATAGCAAGCGGCACTGGCAAGGTCCATCGCGCTCGTGCAGCGCCGCGCCCCCTGCCCGCTCACCGCCTGTGGAAGGTCAGGTAGTGCGGCACGCGCCCCTCGCGCAGGGCCTTCTGCTCGTAGCGGGTCGAATACCAGTCGTCCCAGGGCTTCCGCCAGTCCTCTGGCCCTTCGGCGGCCCATGTGAACCCGGCTTTCGGCACCTCGACCAGTGTCTGCCGGACATAGTCGGGAATGTCGGTGGCCACGCGGAACTCTGCCCCCGGTTTCAGTACCCGGTGCAGCGGCTCTAGGTGCTCCTGCGTCACAAAGCGCCGCCGGTGGTGTTTCTTCTTCGGCCAGGGGTCCGGATACAGCAGAAAGGCCTTCGAGATCGACTCGTCCGGCAGCACGTCGAACAGGTTGCGCGCATCGCCGGGGTAGACCCGAAGGTTCCCGGCCCCCGCCTCCCGGATCTTGCCCAGGAGCATCGCCACGCCGTTTATGAAGGGCTCGGCCCCGATGATGCCAACGCCCGGATTCCCGACCGCCTGGTGCACCAAATGCTCGCCGCCGCCGAATCCGATTTCCAGCCAGACCGGCGCTCCACCGAAAAGCGCATCAAGGTCCAGCGGCACCCGGTCCGGGTTCTCCTCCCAGTCGACCGCGCCCGGCGACAGCCGGTCCAGGTCCTCCTGCAGGTACTCTTCCTGTTTCGGCCGCAGGGTCTTGCCCTTCACGCGACCGTAGAAATTGCGCCAGGGGGCGCCGGGGTGCTTGTTCGACGTGGTCATGGCCCGGGCGCTTAGCCTCCGGGAACGGATCGTGCAAGGCTCCTGCGGCCCCGCGGGCGCTCAAGGGGCGATCAGGATGCTGCCCAGCACCTCCAACCCGTCGCCATTGCGGCGCACAATCAGCACCTCGCCCGACCGCGTGCCGCGTCCGGTCAGCGCGCTGATGTTGACCTGGTGCGTGACGACGATGGGCCGGCCACCCCGCGTCTCAAGCAGGTCCAGCGCCGCGACGGTCCGCGGGCCGCGCTGATCGAAATCGCGAAAGAAGGAATTGAACGCGGGTGCCGGCGTCACCTCGCCCAGATCCATCAGGGCGGCGGTCTCAAGGCAGCGGCACCACTGGCTGCTCAGCACCGCGTCAAAGCGCATCCCGCGGTCGCGAAAGGCGGCCCCGATGGCCCGCGCCTGCGCCTTGCCCCGCGCGTCGAGGGTGCGCTGCGTGGCGCAGTCATCCAGCACGAACCCCGAAGGATCCCCCGTGCCCGGCGACAGCGCATGGCGCATCAGGGCAAAGGCACCGGGCCGCTCCAGCGCATCCCAGTCATTGGCCGACAGCACCCCCGGCCACAACAGGCCGAGGGCAAGGATCAGGAACCGCATCACAGACGGTCGTCGAGGAACCGCAGCAACCCCTCCCAGGCGCCCTGGTCGGCGGTCAGGTCATAGTCGTTCGACCCGTGGACGGTAAAGCTGTGCCGCGCGCCGCCAAAGACCTGCGCCCCATGCTCGACACCCGCGCCCTGCAACTGGTCCAGCAGCGCGGCCAGTTCGCCCATGCCGGACACCGGGTCGGCACTGCCATGAAACAGCATCACCGGCGCCGTGGTCGCGCTGTAATCCTGCCCATCGGGCGTGCCCAGCCCGCCGTGAAAGCTGACGAAGCCTTCCAGCTCCGCCCCGGCCCGCGCTGCCTCCAGCACCGCCGCGCCGCCAAAGCAGTAACCCATGATGACGATGTCATCCGTCGTCCCGGCGATATTGGCCGCCTCCATGATCGAGCCCATAAGCCGCGCGCGGAATTCCTCGCGGTCGCCATACAGCGCCCCGGACAGCGCCCGGTTCTCGTCCACGGTCTTGGGGTCCTCGTCGGCGCCGTAGACGTCGATGGCAAAGGCGGTATAACCCAGCGCCGCCAGCATCTCGGCGCGGCGCTCCTCGTAGGCGGTCATCCCGTCCCAGTCGTGCACGATCAGGACCGTCCCCTTGGGCGTGATCGCGGTGTTGGTGGCGACATAGCCCTCGTAGGTGCGGTCGCCGACGGTGTATTGGTGATAGCCGGCCTGGATCTCGGCCTGGGCTGCGCCCGCCAGCATCACGGCGGCAGCGAAAACGGTGCGGATCATCACGGAACCTCCCTGTTCACATTCCACACCGCAAAGATAGCGGCCCCCGGCAAAAGGAAAGGCGCCCCCGCGACGGGAGCGCCTGTGGTTCTTCTTGGCAGAAATACCCCGGGGGGAGACGACCGCAGGGAGACGGGGGCACAGCCCCCTCTCAGACCTCTTTCTTCAGCGCCTCGGCCAGGTCCGTCCGCTCCCAGGAAAAGCCGCCGTCCGCCTCGGGGGCGCGGCCGAAATGGCCATAGGCAGCGGTGCGCGAATAGATCGGCTTGTTCAGGTCCAGGTGGGTGCGGATGCCGCGCGGGGTCAGGTCGATCACCTTGGGGATCGCCGCCTCGATGGCGCGCGCCTCGATCTGGCCGGTCTGGTGCGTGTCGACGTAGATCGACAGCGGCTTGGCCACGCCGATGGCATAGGACAGCTGCACGGTGCAGCGTTCCGCCATGCCCGCGGCCACCACGTTCTTGGCCAGGTAACGCGCGACATAGGCCGCCGAGCGGTCCACCTTGGTCGGGTCCTTGCCGGAAAACGCGCCGCCGCCATGCGGTGCCGCGCCGCCATAAGTGTCGACGATGATCTTGCGGCCCGTCAGGCCCGCGTCGCCGTCCGGCCCGCCGATGACGAACTTGCCGGTCGGGTTCACCCACCATTCGGTGTCATCGGAAATCCAGCCCTCGGGCAGGGTCTCGCGGATGTAGGGTTCCACCAGCGCGCGGACGTCGGCGCTGGTCATGGTCTCGTCCAGGTGCTGCGTCGACAGCACGATCGAGGTCACGCCCACCGGCTTGCCGCCCTCGTAGCGGACCGACAGCTGCGACTTGGCATCCGGGCCCAGCCTGGGCTCGGTGCCGTCCTTGCGCACCTCGGCGAGACGGCGCAGGATCGCGTGGCTGAACTGGATCGGCGCCGGCATCAAAGCGTCGGTCTCGTCCGTGGCATAGCCGAACATGATGCCCTGGTCGCCGGC
>NZ_JARAMO010000253.1:0-4926 GCF_028807275.1 Mameliella sp. AT18 | reverse complement strand
CGGAGGTATTTTCGGCCCAAAGAAACACGACAGGGCGGAAGTTGGGTTGCCTGCCCTGGGCCGGTCTTCCGGCGAGGGGAACGCGCGCTCAAAGCGGGTCATCGCGGGCGTCCCGCCAATTCATTTCGACACATTTCGAAATAAGGGTTGCCTCCCGGGCTTCATTTCGACAATGTTAGAAATATGAAAATGATCGATTCCCAACCTCTGACCGTCGAAACGGCGGCCTCGAAGTTCGCCGCGCTTGGGTCCGAGCAGCGCCTTCAGGTCCTGCACACGCTGGTGCGGGCCGGCCACGACGGACTCAGCATCGGCGCATTGGGTGAGCGTACCGGGATCACCGGGTCGACCCTCACCCATCACCTGAAAATCCTCTCTGCCGCCGGTCTTGTCACCCAGGCGCGGCAGGGACGGTCCATCATTTGTGCCGCCGCCGATTACTCGGAAGTCGAGGCGCTGTCCGAATACTTGCTGCGCCAGTGCTGCGCGGATGCCTCGATCTGTCACAAGGATATCCAGAATGGCTGACACCTCCACGACGGCAACCCGCCGCCTGCCGCCGGTTCCGAAGGCATGGCTGGCCAGTGCCGTGCTACTGGCCCTTGTCGCGCTGTTCGACTGGCCGCAGTTCTGGCCGACGGTCACGTTCACCGCAGGGGCCATTGGTCATACCGCCCCGTTCATCCTCTTTGCCGTGCTGGCGGTGGCCTATCTCAAGGCCACCGGGGCCGAAAAACTGCTGGCCAGGGCCTTTGAGGGGCGCGAGGTGCGGATGATCTTCCTGGCCGCGCTGCTGGGGGGCATGGCGCCCTTCTGTTCCTGCGAGGTGATCCCCTTTATCGCCGCCCTGCTGGCCGTGGGCGCGCCCTTGTCGGCGGTCATGGCCTTCTGGCTGGCCTCGCCACTGATGGACCCGGCCATGTTCCTCATCACCGCGGGCACGCTGGGCTGGGGCTTTGCCGTGGCCAAGACCGTCGCCGCTGTTGGGCTGGGCCTGCTGGGCGGCTTCGGGACCAAGGCCCTGGCCAATAGCCCCGTCTTCCGTGATCCGCTGCGCGAGAAACCGCAGGTGGGCGGCTGCTGCGGCGTCAAGAAACCGTTCAGCGGCAAACCCGTCTGGACCTTTTGGCAAGAGAGCGAGCGCACCGCGACCTTCCGCGACACGGCGCTGGAGAACGCCCTGTTCCTGCTGAAGTGGCTGACTCTGGCCTATGTCATCGAGGCGCTGATGATCCACTACATCCCCGCCGACATGATCGCGGGCGTGCTGGGTGGCACCGGGTTCATGCCGGTCCTGCTGGGCGCGCTGGTCGGGGCGCCGGCCTACCTGAATGGCTATGCCGCCGTGCCGCTGGTCGATGCGCTGTTGGCGCAGGGCATGGCATCGGGCGCGGCGATGAGCTTTGTCCTTGCCGGGGGTGTCAGTTGCATCCCCGCCGCCATCGCGGTCTGGGCGCTGGTCAAGCCGCGGGTGTTCATCGCCTATCTTGGCTACGCCCTACTGGGATCGTTGATTGCGGGCATGACCTGGGGCCTCATCGCCTGAGATTCATGATGAATTGTTGACTTGCCGGGCCTCTCCGCGGGGCCCGGTTTGTTTTTGTTTCGCGACAGCGCCATAATGTGAACAAATTATCTACCAACTTGACGCATACACCAATTTACAAGGGAACCGGGTATAGTCAGGGCACCCAGATGTTAGAGTTCGACATGGTCAGCAAGTCCTTTTGGACAGGCGCCCAGCGCAAGGTGATCCTTGACCGGGTTTCCTTTCGTGTCGACCTTGGCGAGTCCCTTGGCATCCTGGCCCCGAACGGCACCGGAAAATCCACCGTCATCAAGATGATGGCTGGGCTGGAAAAACCGGACGAGGGCGAGATCAGGCGCAATTGCCGCGTCTCCTTTCCGCTGGGCTTCATGGGCGGCGTCGTGTCCAAGATCTCGGCCAAGGAAAACGCCCGCTTCATCGCCAAGCTCTATGGACTCGATCCGGATTACGTCGAATCCTTCTGCCGCTGGCTTTGCGACCTGAAGGAATATTTCGACCAGCCCATCGGCACCTACTCCTCTGGCATGCGGGCCCGGTTCACCTTTGCCCTGATGCTGGCGCTGGATTTCGACATGTACCTGATCGACGAGGGCATGCCCAACTCCACCGATACCGCCTTCAACAAGCGCGCCGGGGACATCCTGGCCGAAAGGCTGCGCACGACGACGATCATCATCGTCAGCCACCAGCCCAAGGTGCTGGAAAAATTCGCCCGCAAGGCGGCTGTCCTGATGGATGGCAAGATGCACATGTTCGACACCCTGGAAGAAGCGAAACGGCTCTATGACTATGAAACCGAAGGCTAAGAAGTTCCGCATTCGGCGTTCACCGGCCGCTGCCGCCCTGTCCGGCGAGGGTGCCGAGACCGAGCGTTCCGACCCGGCAGTGGCGCCGCCCCCAACGCCCCCGGCGGGGCGACCGCAGTTCTCGAACGCCGGGACGGCGTCCAAGGCCCGCAGTGGAGAGGTGGCCTCGCCCCGCCAGGTCGCCGGAGAGACGGATATCGACTCGATCCGCGCCGAAGGGTTGACCGGGCGCCAGCTGCGCATGGCCCGCCGCGTCGCGAACAAGCACGGGCTTGAGGCAACATCGGATTTCGATGCCGTGCGGTTGCTGCGTGAACGCGGGATCGACCCGTTCCAGCGCACCAACATGCTGGAACTGGTTCAGGCCGAACCCGGTGAAAAGCCCGCTTCACCGCCGCAATCGAAACCCGAACCCAGGGTGCAACTGCCCCAGACCGTGAAGCTGGAAAAGGCACAGTTGCCCTCGACCGAAACCGTCAGCCCGGCCGAACGACGCGCCGCCGAAATCCTCAAGATCCAGCGCGAACTGGCCGCGCGGCGCCGCAAGAAGATGATGCTGCTGATGGTGCGGCTGGCGGCATTCGTCCTGCTGCCGACCCTCATCGCCGGGTATTATTTCTATGCCGTGGCGACACCGATGTATTCGACCAAGTCGGAATTCCTGATCCTCAAGGCAGAAAGCTCGGGCGGTGCGATGGGATCGCTGTTCTCGGGCACGCAATTTGCCACCAACCAGGATGCCATCGCAGTGCAATCCTACCTGACCTCCAAGGATGCCATGCTGCGCCTGGACCGGGACGAGGGGTTCAAGTCGCATTTCACCCAAGGCTTCATCGACCCGATCCAGCGGCTGGACCCGGAGCCGACAAACGAAGAGGCCTATTCGCTTTACAAGCGTCACGTCCAGATTGGCTATGATCCGACAGAGGGCGTCATCAAGATGGAGGTCATGGCCGCCGACCCACAGATCGCCGCCAATTTCTCCAGCGCGTTGATCGGTTACGCCGAGGAGCGGGTGGACAATCTCTCGCTGCGCAAGCGGTCCAACGCGGTCAAGGACGCCGAGGAAGGCTTGATAGATGCCGAATCCGCCCGCCGCGAAGCGCAGGAAAAGCTGGTCCGCATGCAACAGGAAGGCAATGTCGTCGACCCCGAAGGCCGGATTGCAGCGCTGCGCTCGCAGATCAACACCTACGAGCTGCAGCTGCAGGAAAAACAACTGCAACTGCAGGCCTTGCTGGACAACAGCCGCCCGAACCAGGCCAAGGTCGAAGGCGCGCAGGGCGACATCCGACGGCTTGAGGCCCTGCTGGACCGACTGAACCGAGAGATGACGACGGCGACCACGGGCAAGGATTCCCTGGCCGAGGTGGCGGTACAGATCAAGCTGGCAGAGGCCGATCTTTCGACCCGAGACCTGATGTTGCAGACGGCACTGGAACGCCTGGAACAGGCCCGCCGCGACGCCGACAGCCAGGCCCGCTACCTGACCACATCCGTGGTGCCCGTCCCTTCGGAAGACCCCAGCTATCCCCGCAAGTTCGAGAATACGATGCTGGCCTTCCTGATCTTCGGCGGCATCTACCTGATGATCTCGCTGACCGCCTCGATCCTGCGCGAACAGGTCGCCAGCTAAGACACCTGGCGACTACTCGGCCAGGGTCAGGATCTCGTCCAGGGGTTTCTTGATCTTGGCCACGGCGGGCACTTTGGCGTCCGGCGCGGGGTGGCCCGTGGCGAGGATCATCACCGGCTTTTCGGAATCGGGCCGCTCCAGAAGATCGTTCAGGAACCGCATAGGGTTGGGTGTATGCGTCAGGGACACCAGCCCAGCATGATGCAACGCCGCCAGAAGAAAGCCGGTGGCGATGCCGACGCTTTCGGGAACGTAGTAGTTCTTGAACCGCGTACCATCGTCGAACTGCCCATAACGCTGCGCAAAAACCACGATCAGCCACGGCGCGATCTCAAGATGCGGTTTCTCCGGCCCTGTGCCGATCGGCTCCAGCGCCCGCAACCATTCATCGCCCGCCGCCCCATCATAGAAGCGGCGCTCTTCTTCCTCGGCGGCGGCTCGGATGCGCGATTTGATCCCCGGGTTCGAGATCGCCACGAAATGCCAGGGTTGGTGGTTGGCCCCGGACGGCGCCGTTCCGGCGGCACGAATACAGTCCTCGATGACCTCTTTTGGCACCGAACGGTCAGAGAACTCCCGCACCGAGTGCCGTTGCTTCATCCGGTCGTGAAACTCCGCTGCCGCCCGGACCATCTCCTCATCCGGCATGGAAACCCGGTCGGGCAGATCCACCGCCTCGTATTTCAACTGCTTCCGCGCAAACATCTCTGCCCTCCTTGCCTCTCGTGCCACAGAGTGCGGCGCGCGGCCTTGGAGATGCAAGTCTGACGCAACAGCGCTATCCGCCGTCAAAACCGAGGACAGGAAATCAAGGTCGGAATGCCTCTTGCAGCCGACGCACAGTCCTTGCTAAACGGGTCGACGGAGAGGTGGCCGAGTGGTCGAAGGCGCACGCCTGGAAAGTGTGTAGGCGGGAAACCGTCTCGAGGGTTCGA
>NZ_JARAMO010000252.1:0-6293 GCF_028807275.1 Mameliella sp. AT18 | reverse complement strand
CGAAATCATCCGCTGTCAGCCCGGTGACACCGGCCACCCGGATCTCGGCATCCTGCGTGCCGTCGCCATCGGCATCGATCTGCACGATGGTCGACCCTGTCGCCGTCTCCAGAAGGCGAAGTTCGGGATTGCCCGACGGCGCGAATCCTGCGGTTCCGCGGAACTCGAAGACGCCCGGCGACAGGCCCGCGACGACGATCAGGTCGATGCCCTGTTCAAAGTCCAGGATCTGGTCACGGTTCGCGCCCACGACCGTTTCCGCCAGCGAGCGGAACACGAAAATATCCGCGTCCTGGCCGCCGGTCAGGAAATCGCGGCCAAGGCCGCCGGCCAATTCGTCTTCTCCCGCGCGACCGCGCAGGATGTCGTTGCCCGCGTCGCCTTCCAGGACGTCGTCCCCGTTGCCGCCGTCCATCGTGTCGTTTTCGGATCCACCTTCGAGAAGGTCGGCCCCGTCACGGCCAACCAGCAAGTCGTTGCCCGTATCGCCGGTCATGGTATCCGACCCGGCGCCTCCGTTCATCGTGTCGTCGGAGTTTCCACCGATCAAAGAGTCGTTTCCATCCCCGCCCATGATCGTGTCGGAGCCAGTGCCCCCGTCCAACGTGTCATCACCGTCGTGGCCCACGATCAGGTCGTCGTCGTTGCCGCCGACAAAGTTGTCGTCCGCGGCGCTACCGATCAGCGTGTCATTTCCGTTTGAGCCAAAAACCTGGCCATCGACGAATCCGTCTATCAGACCGCGGTAAAGATCGGCGCCTTCGCCAAGGGATACGTGGCCGAAGATCTTGCCGCTGTTGGAGACCTTGTCGTCTCCGCCAGTGGTGACAATCGCCTCGGCATTGACTGCATCGATGGTGCCGTCGTTCCGGATCGTCTCGGCGTCATTGCCCGTGGTGATGGCTGGCGCTGAATTCGACTGAAGCAGGCCGGAGTTGAAAATGTAATTGGCGTGCGATCCGCTTTCGAACCCCGACGTAATCTGAATCGCATTGTCGGAGCGGGACGTGATCGTCCCGTAATTGTAGAGAAAGTTTCCGCCGGACGCCAGCAGGAGACCATCGGAAAATGCGCCGCTTCCGACGATGTTTCCATAGTTCAACAACCTCAGGTCGGTCAGGGCGAGGGATGAGCCTGCCTCGATGACGGCCGGGAAGTTGCTGGTTTCCATAGTCCCGAAATTGGTAATGCTACTGCCGCCGACGGAGTCGGAGAATGCGTTGCCCTCCGTGTATATGAGTCCGTAGTTGGTCAACTTGGCGTCCCCGGATGGGGCCGAAACGGCGTCAGCCGACAAGACGATCCCGCCGGTGGACAGGATCAGAAGATCGTCATCGGACGCGATGGACTGCGTGGTGCCAACAATTGTCGCAAGTGTTGTGATCGCCATTGAGCCGTCTCCGTGGAAATTTTGAAAAGGAAAGATGGGAGGAGCCTAACAAGGTGTGGCCGTCATCGACAAGGGATGAGCCAGCCCGCATCCTCCCGCGGCCCGAGGCGATGCGGAACGACCAGATCGCGGAGGCGTCCGCGACTCGCAAGGCGGGGGGGTATTGGTAGGCCCGGAGGGACTCGAACCCCCAACCAAGGCGTTATGAGCGCCCTGCTCTAACCAATTGAGCTACAGGCCCACCGTGTCGTTCTCAGTACCACGGCGCCTTGCCGCGTCAAGCGTCCACGTTGCAGGGCGCCTTGCGATGCGCTAAGCGCGGGCGAAAATCGGGCGTGGGCCTGAAGGAGATCCCTATGAGCGATGGCAAGAACGGGCTGACCTATGCCCAGGCAGGCGTGGATATCGACGCGGGCAACGCGTTGGTCGAACGGATCAAGCCGGCCGCGAAACGGACCACGCGTCCGGGCGTGATGAGCGGGCTGGGCGGCTTCGGCGCGCTCTTTGACCTCAAGGCCGCGGGCTTCGAGGACCCGGTGCTTGTGGCGGCGACCGATGGCGTCGGCACCAAGCTGCGCATCGCGATCGACACCGGCCATGTTGACGGCGTCGGCATCGATCTTGTCGCCATGTGCGTGAACGATCTGGTCTGCCAGGGGGCGGAGCCGCTTTTCTTCCTCGACTATTTCGCCACCGGCAAGCTGGAGACGGAAACCGCAGCGCGGGTGGTCGAAGGCATCGCAGAGGGCTGCGTGCGGTCTGGCTGCGCCCTGATCGGGGGCGAGACGGCCGAGATGCCGGGCATGTACCCGGCGGGCGATTTCGACCTGGCGGGCTTTGCCGTGGGTGCGATGGAACGGGGCGCGGCGCTGCCCGAAGGGGTCAAGGAGGGCGACGTCCTGCTGGGCCTGGCCTCGGACGGGGTGCATTCCAACGGCTACAGCCTCGTGCGCAAACTGGTCGAGATGTCGGGCCTTGGCTGGGACGCTGCCTGCCCCTGGGGGGACGCGACGCTGGGTGAGGAGCTGCTGGCGCCGACCCGGCTTTACGTCAAACCGGCATTGGCGGCTATCGGGGTCGGGGGCGTGCGCGCGCTGGCCCATATCACCGGTGGCGGCCTGACCGAGAACCTGCCGCGCGTCCTGCCCGAGGGGCTGGGCGCCGAGATCGACCTGGAGGCATGGGATCTGCCCGACCTCTTCAAGTGGATGCGCGACATCGGCGGCATTGAAGAGGGCGAAATGCTCAAGACCTTCAACTGTGGCATCGGCATGATCCTGGTGGTCGACCCCGAAAGTGAACATGCCGTCGATGCGTTGCTGAGCGAACATGGCGAGCGAGTGCACCGGCTGGGCCGCGTCACCGCCGGTGAAGGCGTGACATATAGCGGATCACTGGGGTGAAACGGGTCGCCATCTTCATCTCTGGCGGCGGGTCCAACATGGTCACGCTGGTCGACAGCATGACCGGCGACCATCCCGCGCGACCGGTGCTGGTCTTGTCCAACCGTGCAGATGCCGGTGGGCTGCGGAAGGCGGCGGAGCGCGGCGTGCCGACGGCTGTCGTCGATCACCATCCCTTTGGGGGCGACCGGACAGCCTTCGAAGAGGCGCTGCAAGAGGCACTGGCCCCGCATGAGCCGGACATCCTTTGCCTTGCGGGGTTCATGCGCGTCCTGACGGCAGGATTCGTGACGCCGTGGGAAGGGCGGATGCTGAACATCCACCCATCGCTCTTGCCGAAATACCGTGGGCTGAACACCCACGCCCGGGCCATCGAGGCAGGCGACACGGAGGCCGGCTGTACCGTGCACGAGGTCACGCCGGAACTGGACGACGGCCCGATCCTGGGGCAGGCCCGGGTGCCGATCCTGCCCGGCGAGAGTGCCGAGGCGTTGGCCGCGCGGGTGCTCGAGATGGAACACCGGTTGTACCCGGCGGTCTTGCGCCGCTTTGCCGCCGGGGACCGGACGCGCGTCGATCTGCCCTAAAGGCGCCTAGCCGTCGAGGCGCTGCATGGACGCGGAATTGCCGTGCCACCCTTGCGGGTCGGGGGCAGAGGCGGGCGCGGTCAATGCCGCCAGCCCCATGAAGGTCAGGGCGGCCAGGGTGACGATCATCGCGATCAGACGCGAGGTTTCGGCGTTTGCGGACCGGGGAGCGGCCTGGTGGATGTGGTGGTCGAGGGTTGTCATGTCTGCGGTCTCCTGTGTGCGATGACAGGCAGATAGGCGCTTCAAATGCATTCTTGAAATGAATGTTTGGATCGTTTGGGATCACGGTTTGTTATGCTCTGCCATCCGAATTCCAGCGCGCCAGACGGGCTTTGAATGTCCCCGGGGATTGCTCTATGGTGGCTGGACGCAAGGGGGCCAACGGCGCCACGACCTTGCCTGACCTTTCACGGAGCGGGCCTTTCCTGGCCCGTGCATCCAGCCGGAGCCCGCATGAAAACCTTGACGACGACGGAAGAGCTGGCGGCCTTCTGCGAGGCAGCTGCCTCTGTTCCCTACGTGACCGTGGATACGGAATTCCTGCGGGAACGCACCTATTACTCCAAACTCTGCCTGATCCAGCTGGCCTTGCCGGGCCGGGACGATGCGGATGCGGTGCTGGTCGATCCGCTCGAGGGGGATCTTTCGCTGGAGCCGCTGATGGCGCTGTTCCGGAACAAGGATGTGGTCAAGGTCTTCCACGCCGCGCGGCAGGATCTGGAGATCTTTCACGTCGATCACGGCGTGATTCCGGAACCGCTTTTCGACACGCAGGTTGCAGCGATGGTCTGCGGTTTCGGGGAGCAGGTTGGTTATGAAACGCTGGTCAAGCGGATCGCCAAACAGCAGCTCGACAAGAGTTCGCGTTTTACCGACTGGTCGCGGCGCCCGCTGACCGATGCGCAAAAGACCTACGCGCTGGCGGATGTCACGCACCTGCGCCAGATCTACGAATTCCTGAACGCCAAGCTGGAAGAGACCGGGCGCGCCCGCTGGGTGGCCGAGGAACTGGCGGTGCTGACGGATCCGCAAACCTACGTCACGCACCCGGAGGATGCCTGGAAACGGGTCAAGACCCGGTCGAACTCGCCACGTTTCCTGGCGATCGTGCGCGAGCTTGCGGCCTTCCGAGAGGCCCATGCACAGGAACGCAACATCCCGCGCAACCGGGTTTTCAAGGACGATGCCTTGGTCGAGCTTGCCTCGACCAAGCCGCAGAACATGAACGACCTCAGCCGGTCGCGCCTGCTGCTGCGCGAGGCGCGCAAGGGCGCGATCGCCGACGGGATCCTTGCGGCCGTTGCCGCCGGGCAGGAGTGCCCCAAGGACAACCTGCCCAAGGTCGAGAACGACCGCGAGAAACTGCAAGTGAACCCGGCGCTCTCGGATCTTCTGCGTGTGCTGTTGAAGGCCAAGACCGAAAGCTACGGCGTCGCGTCCAAGCTGATTGCGCCGGCCTCTGACCTGGATGCCATTGCGGCAGGCCAGCGCGACGTGGCGGCGCTGACCGGCTGGCGACGCGAGGTCTTTGGTGAGGATGCGTTGCGTTTGTGTGACGGTCAGATCGCGCTGGGGGCCAAGGGCAAGGCGGTCACGGTCATCGACCTCTGACCGCTATCGTGCAACCCGGCTGATCCGCTCAGCGGCGCACGCTGCGCACGTTATGGCGACCCTTGACCTGGATCAGGCGCACGTCCAGCAGCTCGTTGTCGGTCAGCCAGATGGCTGCCGTATGGGTGCGCGACTGGGCCGGTCCCGTGGCCGCGCGCGGCTGCAATCCGCGAAAGGCATAGGTCAGGGTGCCCTGGCCGCTTTCCGCGTCGATCTTGACCAGCTTGACGTCGAAGGCACCCTGGTAGTCGGCGACCGTGGTGGCCCGGACGATGGCGCCACCGGGGCGGCGTTCGATCACCAGCTCGGTGATCTCGCCCATGTCGGTCCCGCGATAGCTGGTGTCCTTTTCCTGGCGGAAGATCGACTCGCGCCCGCGCGGGATCAAGGTGTTCACGTCGCCGTTGACGGCGGCCACGGGACGCGACTCGCTGCGTCCGAACCAGTTCACCGGGTTCAGGCGGCTGTCGCGCACTGCGCCGCAGCTGGTCAGCAGGATCGCCGCGAGCACGAGGCTGGATACCGGTTTGAACATGTTACGCCCCCAAGCAGATATCCCGGAGGGTTAGCGCAGAACGGCGCCGTTGAAAAGAACCTCCCGCCGGTTGGGGGCTGGACCTTTGCCGCGGCTCTGCCTAGGTCTGCGGCAAATGGAGGGCAGCATGGCGCAGGCAGCATTCGAAGACGTCGTCGAGGATTTCGAGTTCCTGGAAGATTGGGAAGACCGCTACCGCATGGTGATCGAGATGGGCAAGGACATGGAGCCGATGCCCGAGGCGCTGAAAGTGCCGGCCACCAAGGTCGAGGGCTGTGCCAGCCAGGTCTGGCTGCACATGACGCCCGATGCCGGTGTGTTCCGGTTCCAGGGCGACAGCGACGCGCTGATCGTCAAGGGGCTGATCGCGCTGCTGCATCGGCTGTACGACGGGCTTCCCCTGTCGGATGTGTCGGCCGTGGATGCGCGCGCTGAACTGGGGCGCCTTGGCCTGCACGAGCACCTGTCGGCACAGCGTTCAAATGGGCTGCGTGCCATGATCGAACGGATTCGCCAGGAGGCGGCTGGGTAGAAGGGGCGCTGCCCCTCTTGGCCTCCGGCCAATTCACCCCGAGGTATTTTGCAAACCAAAGAAGATTAAGTTCGTGCTAACCAATCCATCTTACAGTGATGGTGCGGTACAGGCTGAGGAGCCGATGACCGCAAACCGAAGAAGCCCCCTGTCGATACCGGCAGGGGGCTATTTATTCGCGTGGCGAAGGGGCACGCGACTGCGTTTCTTTGGTTTGCAAAATACCTCGGGG
>NZ_JARAMO010000251.1:0-2057 GCF_028807275.1 Mameliella sp. AT18 | reverse complement strand
GCCGCAAAGGCGCCCGCCCGCCGACCCTTGGGACAGGCTGCGCCTGTTGGTCCGCTTCCGGAGTCACCAGGGAACAGGCTGAACCCCTGTCCATGTGGCTGCTGGCACAAACCAGAACGGCCCCGGAAGTCTCCGGGGCCGTTCGGTTTGGGTCAATGAAGGGTTATTCCGCCGGTTGTAGCGCGCCGCGCGGGGCGGCGGAGAGCAGGGCATTGGTCACCAGCCCGCCCACCGTGATGGCGCCCAGGGCAGCCAATGCGGCGACTGAGAGGGTCGGCACGCCCGAGAGGCCCGCGCCCACGGTGCAGCCGCCGGCCAGGACACCGCCCACCCCCATCAGCGAGGCACCGGCCAGGTAGCGGCCGGTCTCTGCCGGGGAGGAAAAGCTCTGCCACTGGAAGCGGCGCGCCGCCAGGGCCGAGACGAAGGCGCCCAGGAAGACGCCGCCGATCAGGCCCACGCCGAAGCCCGCCGGGATCGAGGTCGAGGCGACGGTCCAGAACAGCGTGTCCGACCAGGTGGAGGTGAAGGCGAGGCTCTGCATCGCGATCGGGTCGAAATCGTCATAGAGGATGAAACCCGTACCGACCCAGCCCAGAGGCACCAGCAGGCCGATGAGCGCACCGCCCACGAGCGCCTGCCAGCGGTTGCCCGAGCGCAGCCCATAGGCCAGTGCTGCGGCGGCCAGCAGCGCGGTCCAGAGCGCGGCGCCACCAGGCAGGGCGGCAAGGCTGGTGGTCTCGCCCAGGGGCAGGGTGGTCTGCGCCAGCGTGGTGCGCACCGGGGCCAGCACGCCCTTGAGCGTCGCATGGGCGACCACGGCGAAAACCGCCAGCACGGTCAGCGCGCGCAGGTTGCCCGAGGCGGTCAGGACCGTCAGCCGCGAAACACAGCCGCGCGTCAGCACCATGCCCGCGCCGAAGAGCAGACCGCCGACGAGGATGGCCGCCACCGGCAGGTCGCTCGCCATGAAGCGGTGGTCGCCGAAGCTGATCCAGTCCATCGCCACGGCGGCCTGGGTGCCCACCAGCGCAAAGGCCAGCGCGGTCAGCCAAACACCAAGCGCGGCGCGCCGGTCCTCGCCGACAAGGCCACGGCGAAAGCAGAACCGCGTCCGCTCGGCCAGGACGCCAAAGGCGGCGCCGAGGATCAGCGCGAACCAGACCGCGGCCTGCGGTGCGGTGAGAGTGTCGAAACCCAGCGATTCATACATGGCAGCCTCCGGGGTGCGGGAAGTCGGGAAACAGGAATTTTGTCCCAAATGAGGGGGCGAGCGCCACAAGGCAAGCACATGATCCTTATGGGCCACCTGCGGAACCGGGACAGTTTTCCGGTTCCGCCTGTCTCGTGGGAAATCGTCATACGGGCGCCCGCGCCGGGGCGGGCGCCTGTTCGGGGCGTCGGGCCGCGCGCCGTGGGGTTATTCTTTTTTCGCCCCCGGGTGTTCTGCCAGCATCGTGCGCAGTTTTTGCACCGTGTTGAGGTTGCGCATCGTTCCCGCCCGCATCGCCGGATGGTCCAGTTTCGACCGGCCCATGCCCTGCGGATAATGGATATAGAGCACGCCGGGACCGGGGATGATCTCTTCGGTCGTCAGCCCCTTTGCCTTGGCGGCGGCGTCCTGCGGCACCGGATCGTCGCTCAGCAGAAGGCCCAGCTGTTTCGGCTCGGCACCGGGAAAGGGCAGGGCAGAGAGGACCGCGTCAAGCTGGGTCAGGTCGCGGATCATGACGCCGACCGGCTTGCCGGCGTAGGTCTCCAGCACCGCCGTCAGCCGCGCCTTGACCGCTGCCGCCGGGGCGTCATGGGCAAAGACCGCGTTGCCGCTGGCGAGCCAGGTTTGCGGATCGGTGCCGCCGATCCCTTCGATCATGGCGCGCAGGTCCGCCATCGGCAGCTTGCCGGTGCCGCCGACATTCACCGCGCGCAGGAAGGCGGCATAGACCGGCATCACGAAAAAGACCGGCGGTTTGCACCGCCGGTCCCTGTGGGTGTCATCGCGCCAGGGCTCACCGGCCCCGGATGCGTGGGTCCAGCGCGTCGCGCAGCCCGTCGCC